>NZ_JAGPXV010000216.1:0-8655 GCF_018070405.1 Micromonospora sp. D75 | reverse complement strand
GGCCATCGGGGGTCGTCCTCGGGGGGTCAGGCGGCCCAGTGGCCGCGGCTGCGGTAGACGTCGCGGAGCACGCTGACGTGATCGGTCATGATGCCATCCACACCAAGATCAAGTAAGTGGTGCATCTGGGCGGGTTCGTCGATCGTCCAGACGTGCACGTGCAACCCGATCCGGCGGCAGTACGCGAGGAACCGCCGGTCCACCACCGGCACCCGCCCGAAGGAGACCGGGACCTGCGCGGCGACCACGGACGGGGGCAGCCGCACCGGTCGCCCGTGCAGCGAGGCCAGCCGCAGCCGGGCCACGCCGCGCATGCCGAGGCTGGTGGCGACGCTCGGGCCGGCCAGCGCGCGTAGCCGCGACAGCCGGGCGTCGCTGAACGAGGCGAGCAGCACCCGGTCACCCGCGCCGGCCCGGGTGACGGTGGCGACCGTGGGCGCCACGCCGCCGTCGGACTTGACGTCGATGTTGAACCGCACCTGCGGCCAGGCGTTCAGCACGTCGTCCAGCCGGGGCACCAGGGCGGCCCCGCCGACGCGCACCGAGGTCAGGTCGGCCCAGCGCAGGTCCGCGATGCGACCGGGCTCGCCGGTGACCCGGCGCAGCGTCGGGTCGTGGAAGACCACGGGTACGCCGTCGGCGGTGGCGTGCACGTCGGTCTCCACGTACCGGTAGCCCAGGGCGACGGCACGGGCGAACGCGGCGGCGGTGTTCTCGTCGCCGTCGGCCGCGCCGCCGCGGTGGGCGAACGCCAGCGGCGCGGGCGCGTCGAGGTAGCCGTGACGGGGCTGCACGCGGGCAGTATGCCCGGCCCGGGTGGCGCGCACATGGCCGGGCGATGAAATTACCTATCGTTCCCTATCGTGACTAAGATAGGGTGCGATGAGTAACGACATGTATTCGGTTGAGCAGGTCGCTGACCTGCTCGGGCTGCACGTGCGCACCGTGCGCGGCTACATCCGGTCCGGGCGGCTGCGGGCCACCCGGATCGGCAAGCAGTACCGGATCGCGCGTGCGGACCTGAACGCGCTGACCGGCCGGCCGGCCGTCGCGGCCACCGGACCGGCGGCGGAGGTGTCGAGCGTCCTGCGGCTCGACGGCGTCGACCGGACCGCCGCCGACCGGCTCGCGACGCTGGTGCTGGCCGGCGTGAACACCCACCACGACCCGGACCGTCCGCTGCGGGTGCAGACGGTCCACGACGAGGAGCGGCAACGCATGACCATCATGATCCTGGGCGACCTCACCGCCACCGCCGACCTGCTGCGCCTGGTCGACGGTGTGCTGGGCGGCGGCAACGACCTGCTCGGCGGCGGCCGTGACTGACCTGATGCAGGAGCGCGCCGGCGTGGCGGTGCTGGTCTGCGACCCGGACGGCCCGCCGATCGCCACCGAGCGCGACGCGCTGGACCTGATCGGCGCGGCGTTCCTCGGCGCGACTGTGGTGGCGGTGCCGGCCGAGCGGCTCGACCCCGGCTTCTTCACGCTCGGCACCCGCTTCGCGGGCGAGGTGATGCAGAAGTTCGTCAACTACCGGCTGCGCCTGGCGATTGTCGGCGACATCTCCGACCACATGGAGCGCAGTGGCGCGCTGCGCGCGCTGGTGGCCGAGTCCAACCGCCACGACCAGGTGTGGTTCGTACCGGACCTCGACGCCCTGGACGCCCGCCTGCGCGCCACCCCCTGACCCCCGTCGATCTCGCGCTTGCGGCCCTCGTTCGGGGCGGTTTGCCGGGTTCAGCCGGACCGCAACTGCAAGATCAACGGGGGCGGGCGGGGGCGGTGGCTGCGTCGCGGGTTCCCGGCGGCGGGTAGGGCTGCTCCGCGAGCAGCCGGGCCAGGTGGGCGCTGTTGAGCGCCAGCGCGGCGGTGGTGCGGCCGGTCGTGTCGGGTTTGGGGCGGGCGTCGACGTAGTCGGTCTTGTGCAGCGCCTCGCCGACCCAGTAGGTGGCCCCGGCGGCCGGGCAGGTGAACCCCACCTCGTTGAGGGCCTGCTGCACCTCGGCGATGGTGTGGTGCGCGCCGTCCTCGTTGCCGACCACTGCCACCCCGCCGACTTTGCCGTAGGTACGCAGGCGGCCCTGGTCGTCGGTCTCGGACAGTTCGGCGTCCAACCGTTCCAGGACCATCTTGGTGACCGACGAGGGCTGACCGAGCCAGATCGGCGTGGCGATGATCAGGATCTGGGCGGCGAGCAGCTTGGCGCGGATGGCGGGCCAGCCGTCGCCGGCACCCTCGTCGACGGCGACCCCGAAGCGCACGTCGTGGTCGACCACGCGGACGATCTCGCCGTCGACACCCTGATCGGCCAGCGCGTCGAGCACCTCCTGACCGAGCACCTGGGAACTGGACGTCGCCGGTGAGCGCTTCAGGGTGCAGTTGAGAACGAGTGCTCGAACAGCGGTCATGGCCGGATCCTCTCCGCCTCGGGATTGCGGGACTTGATACCCGCCTCCGGGGCCGGGATGCGTCAGCCGGGGCGGTGGCGGCGGTGGGCGCGGGCGGTGTCGACCGGCCGGCCCGGGTCGACGTGGCGCGGCAGTTCCGGCTCGTCGGGGCGCAGCGGGACCAGGTCGTCGGTGATCGCGTCGATGATCCGGTCGGTGGCGTGCCGGGCCGCGCCGGGAGAGCCCGACCGCAGGTCGTCGATCGGCACCGGGGCGCCGAAGTGCACCCGGATGGCGGGCCGGCGGACGAGCGCGCGGGCCACCCCACGCAGCATCCCCTTCGGCGCGCGGTACGGCAGCACCTCGTGCGAACCCCACTGCGCCACCGGTACGACGGCGGCGCCGCTGGCGAACGCGAGCCGGGCCGTGCCGGTCTTGCCCCGCTCGGGCCACATGCCCGGGTCGAGCCCGATGCGTCCCTCCGGGTAGACGAGCACCACCGAGCCGCCGGCCACGGCCTGGGCGGCGACCTCCAGCGAGCGGTGCACGGCGGCGGTGCCGCGGTCGACGCGGATGTGCCCGGCGCGGCGCATCAGCGCCCCGATCACCGGGGTGCGGAACAGGCCGCCGGTGGCCATGATCCGTGGCGCGACGTCGCGGACCCGGCAGGCGGCGGCGAGCACGACCGGGTCGAACGGGCTGATGTGGTTGGCGGCCAGGATCAGCGGGCCGCGGCGCAGCGCGTCGGGCACGTCGCCGGTGACCTCCAGCCGGCCGACCAGCCCGACGGCGGCGCGGGCGAGCGTCTGCGCGCCCCGCCACAGCAGCGGCGCGCGCCAGAGGGTGCTGTTCATCAGTGCTGGATGGTCGCACGTGCAGGGGTGGCGGCGGGAGCCGGTGGGTCCTCCGGCAAGGGTGATCAGGGTCATTGGTCCCGGGCCGGGTGGGGCCCTGCGGCCCTGCTGCTTTCGCTACGACGCCGAGTAGTATCTACTACGTCTCGTAGTATGCACAGCTGGGGGTTTTCTGGTGGACGCGTTGGACGTCGCCCGCTGGCAGTTCGGTGTCACCACCGTCTACCACTTCTTGTTCGTGCCGTTGACCATCGGCCTGTCCGTGCTGGTGGCGATCCTCCAGACCATGTGGCACCGCACCGGTAACGAGCGGTACCTCAAACTCACCAAGTTCTACGGCAAGCTCTTCCTGATCAACTTCGCGATGGGTGTGGTCACCGGCATCGTGCAGGAGTTCCAGTTCGGCATGAACTGGAGTGACTACTCCCGCTTCGTCGGTGACATCTTCGGCGCGCCGCTGGCCATCGAGGCCCTTGTGGCGTTCTTCCTGGAGTCCACGTTCATCGGCCTGTGGATCTTCGGCTGGGACCGGCTGCCCAAACGCCTGCACCTGGCCGCGATCTGGGCCGCCGCGATCGGCACCAACCTGTCGGCGTACTTCATCCTCGCCGCCAACTCGTTCATGCAGAACCCGGTCGGCTTCCGGATCAACCCGGAGAGCGGCCGCGCCGAGCTGACCGACTTCGTCGCCGTGCTCACCAACAAGGTCGCCCTGGTCACCTTCCCGCACACGCTGGCCGGCTCGTTCCTGGTCGCCGGGTCGCTGATGGTCACCGTCGGCCTGTGGCACGTGATGCGCAACCGCGACAGCGCCGACACCGGCGCGTACCGCTTCGCCACCAAGCTCGGCTCCTGGGTCGTCCTGATCTCCTCGGCGCTGGTGATCCTCACCGGCGACATCCAGGGCAAGATCATGACCGAGGTGCAGCCGATGAAGATGGCCGCCGCGGAGGGCCTCTACACCACCGAGAGCCCCGCCTCGTTCTCCGTGCTCACCGTCGGCAGCCTCGACGGCAGCCGCGAGATCTTCGCTCTCAAGATCCCGTACCTGCTGTCGTTCCTCGGCACCGGCGACCCCAACGGCACCGTGCAGGGCATCAACGACCTCCAGGCCCAGTACGCCAGCCAGTACGGCCCCGGCAACTACGCACCGATCATCCCGGTCACCTACTGGAGCTTCCGCTTCATGATCGGCTTCGGGCTGGCCGCCGCCGCGATCGCGCTGCTGGTGCTCTGGAGCCAGCGCAAGGGCCGCACCCCCACCAGCAAGTGGCTGCTGCGCGCCGGCCTGGTCATGCCCGTGCTGCCGCTGCTGGCCAACTCCTTCGGCTGGATCTTCACCGAGATGGGCCGCCAGCCGTGGATCGTCTTCGGCGAGATGCTCACCCGTGACGGCGTGTCCCGCAGCGTCTCCCTGACCGAGGTCCTCACCTCCTTCACCGCGTTCACGCTCATCTACGCCGTCCTCGCGGTGGTCGAGTTCAAGCTGCTGGTCCGCTATGCCCGCGCCGGCGTCCCGGACGTCACCCCGCAGACCGACGACGACGACACCGACGACGCCGAGCGCCCGCTGGCGTTCGCCTACTGACACCCCGGAGCCCAACCGTGGAACTGACGACCGTCTGGTTTCTCCTCGTAGCAGTGCTCTTCACCGGCTACTTCATCCTCGAAGGCTTCGACTTCGGCGTCGGGATGCTGCTGCCGGTGCTCGGCCGCGACGACCGGCAGCGCCGTGTCCTGATCAACACCATCGGCCCGGTCTGGGACGGCAACGAGGTGTGGCTGATCACCGCCGGCGGCGCCATGTTCGCCGCCTTCCCCGAGTGGTACGCCACCCTGTTCTCCGGCTTCTACCTGCCGCTGCTGCTCATCCTGCTGGCCCTGATCGCCCGCGGCGTCGCCTTCGAGTACCGCCACAAGCGGCCCGAGGCGTCCTGGAAGCGCCGCTGGGACCAGGCCATCTTCTGGGGCTCGGCGATCCCGGCCGTGCTGTGGGGCGTGGCGTTCGCCAACATCTTCCGCGGCGTGCCGCTGGACGCCGACCACGAGTACGTCGGCGGGCTGCTCGACCTGCTCAACCCGTACGCGCTGCTCGGCGGCCTGACCACGCTGGGGCTGTTCCTCACCCACGGCGCGGTGTTCCTGGCGCTCAAGACCACCGGCGACATCCGCGAGCGCGCCGGCGCCCTCGCCGTCAAGCTCGGCGTCGGCACGGCCGTGGCCGCGGTGGCGTTCCTGAGCTGGTCGCTGACCATCCGCTCCAGCGCCGCCGCCGTCGTGCTCGCCGTCGGCGCCGCCCTCGCCCTGCTCGGCGGTCTGGCCGCGGCCAAGGTACGCCGGGAGGGCTGGGCGTTCACCGGCACCGCCGTGGCGATCGCGCTGGCCGTGGCGACGCTGTTCGCGGCGCTGTTCCCGAACGTGATGCCGTCCACGCTCGACGCGGCCGGCACGCTCACCGCCACAAACGCCGCGTCCACCCCGTACACCCTGAAGATCATGACCTGGGTGGCGGTGATCTTCACGCCGATCGTGCTGGCGTACCAGGGTTGGACGTACTGGGTGTTCCGCCGCCGGATCGGGGTACAGAACATTCCGCAACACTGATCGACCTGTGGGCGCAGGGGCGCGGGGCCGGTGCGAGGGGGTCGCACCGGCCCCGCGGGGCGTTCAGCGCGCCTCGCGCAGCTCCGCCAGCCGCGCCTCGATCTCGGCCAGCTCGGCGCGCAGCTTCTCCGCCTGCTGCTCCGCCTCGGCCCGCTCGGCGGCGAGGATCTGCTCCACCGCCTCCTGCACCCCCGGCACGTCCACCAGCGCCACCATCCGCAGCGCCTCGGCCGGCTTCACCACGTACGGCCGGGCCAGCGCCTTCGTGCCCTGCTGCGCGGCCACCGTCCACTCGCCCTCGGCGTAGGCCAGCGTCACCGTGAGCCCCGGCGGGGTCTTCGGCTTCGCGGCCTTCACCGCCCGCTTGGCCGGCTTCGGCTCCGCCTGCGGCGCCTCGGTCTTCGGCTCCTCCCGTCGTGGCGCCGGCACCCGCGGGGTGTCCAGCACGAACTCCGGCTCCGGCGCGGCCGGCGGCTGCTCCGGTTCCGGCTTCGCCTCGGCGGCCGGACGCCGCCCGGCGCCCTTCGGCGCGACCGCCACGTCGGTGGGGGAGAACGGCAGCTCGTCGCGGCCGAACCGCACCACCACGAACTCCTCCGACGCCTCCGGGTCGGTCAGCTCCACCACCTGCCCGATCTGCCCGGCGATCTGCCCGGCCGCCTCGGTGAACACCACCCGGGGCTTGCGGCCCGCCGCGAGCGCCTCCCGGATCCCCTGAACCTCGTCAGTGGACAAACCCTGACCCGCCATCACGCCCTCTTCCGTACACCTGTTTGACGCAGCCTTGATACCAGCCGGCTGCGACACCACGATGATCAGCCCCCGAGGGCCCGCAACGCCGCGTCGGCGTGCTCGTTCATGCTCAGCTCGCTGCGCACCACGGCGAGGACCCGCCGGTCCGTGCCGATCACGAACGTCATCCGCCGCGTGCTCAGCGGCCCCAGCGGCAGCCGCCGCCGCACCCCGAACGCGTCCGCCACCGCGCCGTCGACGTCGGAGAGCAGCGGATAGTCGAACCCGTGCCGGCGGGAGAACTCCGCCTGCCGCTGCACCGGATCACGGCTGATCCCGACCCGCTGGGCGCCCACCGCCGCGAACTCCGCCGCCAGATCCCGGAAGTGACAGCTCTCCGCCGTGCAGCCCCGCGTCATCGCCGCCGGATAGAAGAACAACACCACCGGCCCGGCGGCCAGGAACTCCGACAGGCGACGCGGCGTCCCCGTCTCGTCCGGCAGCGTGAAATCCTCGACCAGGTCACCGACACCCAACGCGTTACTCATGACGCGAGGATATGTAGACATCGGCGATCCGGCTCCGTCGTACCCGGCGAGCGGCGGGGAGGCACCGCCGCACGACGCGAAGGACCGACAGTGAAGTACGTCATCATGATCCACTCCAACCCGGAGCCGTGGGGCCACCCCACCTCCGAGTATCTGGCCTCCTACCAGGAGCTGCCCGCCGAGGTACGGGACCGGCTCAACGCCGACTTCGAGCAGGTGCTGACCGAGCTGCACGCCAACGGTGAGCTCGTCGTCGGTGAGGCGCTCGCCGACCCCGCCACCGCACGGCTGTACCGGTGGAGCGACGGCGCGCCGCTGGTGACCGACGGCCCGTACTCCGAAGCCAAGGAACACCTCGCCGGGTTCTTCCTGATCGACGTGGAGGACCAGGCCCGCGCCGAGGCCGTCGCGGCGAAGTTCGCCGGCCCGGGGGAGACCGTCGAGCTGCGGCCCCTGATGTGGCCGGGCGGCTCCGATCAGTAACGCCACAGCGCTGGCGGACGTGTGGCGCCGGGAGGCGCCGCACGTCCGCGCCGCGCTGCTGCGCCGCTACGGGCACCCCGACGCCTGCGAGGACGCCCTGCAGGACGCGGCGGAGGCGGCCGCCGCCAACTGGCCGCGCACCGGCGTCCCCGACGACCCCCGCGCCTGGCTGATCCGGGTCGCCGCGCGGCGACTGATCGACCGGATCCGCGCCGACGCGGCCCGTACCCGCCGCGAGCGGCTCGACGCGGCCCGGCAACCCGACGCAGGCCGCGTACCGCCCGTCGACGACACGCCGGTGACCGGCGCCGACGACACGATGCGGCTGCTGTTCCTGTGCTGCCACCCGGCCCTGAGCCGCCCCTCACAGGTCGCGCTGACCCTGCGCGCGGTGGCCGGCCTGCGCGTCGAGCAGATCGCCGCCGCCTACCTGGTGCCGGCCCGGACCATGACGCAGCGGCTGAGCCGGGCCCGCGCGACGCTGCGCGAGGCGGGCGCCCGGTTCACCATGCCGCCGCCGCACGCGCTGCCCGCCCGGGTGGCCGCCGTGCTCGACGTGTGCCACCTGGTGTTCAGCGAGGGCTACACCCGCACCTCCGGTGACCAGCTCCTGGACGTCGCACTCGCCGAGGAGGCGATCCGGCTCACCCGGCAGGTCCACACCGCGCTGCCCGAGCACCACGAGGTGACCGGCACGCTGGCGCTGATGCTGCTCACCCACGCCCGGTCGCCCGCCCGCACCGACGCCGCCGGTGACCTCGTGCCGCTGGCCGACCAGGACCGCTCCCGCTGGCGCGCCGACCTGATCGACGAGGGCGTCGCGCTGCTCGGCCGGGCCCTGCCCCACGGCCCGGTGGGCCGCTACCAGCTCCAGGCGGCCATCGCCGCCGTCCACGCCGAGGCCCCGACGTTCGACCGCACCGACTGGCTGCAGATCAGCGTCCTCTACGACATGCTGAGCCGGGTCGCCCCCAGCCCGTTCGTCACACTCAACCAGGCCGTCGCCGTGGCCATGGCGCACGGCCCCGACGTCGGGCTGGCGCTGCT
>NZ_JAGPXV010000215.1:0-8692 GCF_018070405.1 Micromonospora sp. D75 | reverse complement strand
GGCCACGCCGATCACACGACTGTGGTCTTCCCCGGCGCCGACCACAGCATCCGCGTCTACACGGGCGACGGACCCGCGCAGGTGAAGGAGGGTCGCTACACCCCTGCCGAGCGGGCACCGGGCTTCGACGAACTCGTCGTCACCTGGCTGCGGCGCCGCCTGCCGGCGACCGACCTGGGGTACGCGGCGCGCTGATCGCGGCATGGGCGGGTGCTCACGCGGGGAACCACCTCCACTGCCCCTCGGAGACGACCTCGACGGCGCTCAGCCCGACCCAGACGGTGTCCCGCAGCGACGGCATGAGGTCCGCCAGCCCGGACTGCCGCATCCGGTGGACCCAGTGCTCCTCGCCGATGTTCGGTAGTGCTGACAGTTCGAGTACGCCCAGCGGCCTCCTGCGCGTAGCGGTCATGACGCTCTGCCCGGTGTCCGGAGATCGGTGCGCAGGAATGCTGACCGGATCGGTAACGAAACCCGTCGCTGTCGACCGGGGGCTGCGGATGGTCGCAAGATCCGCCCCACGCAAGCGAAAGGCCCAGGTGCCGCAATCATGCGGTCTGCCTGGGCCTTCGTGGGTGGAGCGGGCGACGGGAATCGAACCCGCACCGTCAGTTTGGAAGACTGAAGCTCTGCCATTGAGCTACGCCCGCGAGCGCCCCACCACAGCAGGGCGCGCCGACAGCGTACCCAATCCGGGTTGGCGCCGCGAAGCGCATACCCCGCGCTCGCCGCGGACCGTCAAGATCCACACCACCTCGGCGAGGTGGCGCCTTCCCGGGCCCTCGGACCCAGCCACTTCCCCGAACTGGCGGCCCAGCGGCGGCTCGGCGGCGGCCCGGCGGCGGCCCGCCGACCGCCGCGCCGCGCCCCGGTCACCCGCGCGGGGGACCGGACGGCATACACTCTTCGTCGCCACGGGGTGTGGCGCAGCTTGGTAGCGCACTCGCTTTGGGAGCGAGGGGCCGTGGGTTCAAATCCCGCCACCCCGACTGTCGTTCGCGACCGGATCGTCCCGGGAACCGCCGGTTTTTTCCGCGCGGTGCCCGGGCCCTGCCGATGCCGTCGGCCGGCTCGCCTACACTCGATGCGCGCAATCACGCCCCAGAATCAACACCCAGATCCGTCAAGGAGTACGCCTGTGAAGAGCACCGTCGAGACTCTGAGCCCGACGCGCGTGCGGCTCGCCATCGAGGTGCCGTTCGTCGAGCTCGAGCCGAGCCTCAAGAAGGCGTACCGGGAGATCGGCCAGCAGGTCCAGGTTCCCGGCTTCCGCCGGGGCAAGGTTCCCAGCGCGGTGATCGACCAGCGGGTGGGCCGGGGGACCGTCCTCAACGAGGCGATCCAGGAGGCCATCCCGCAGAACATCCTCGCCGCGGTCCGGGAGCACGACCTGAAGACGCTGGGCCGTCCCGAGGTCGACATCACGGAGTTCAACGACGGCGACTCGCTCAACTTCACCGCCGAGGTGGACGTCCGGCCGGAGATCACCCTGCCGGACCCGGCCACCATCGAGGTGACCGTCGACGAGATCGAGATCGCCGACAGCGAGATCGACGAGCAGATCAACAGCCTGCGCGAGCGTTTCGCCACGCTGAAGACCGTCGAGCGGGCCGCCCAGGAGGGCGACTTCGTGCAGATCGACCTGAACGCCACGGTCGACGGTGAGGAGGTCCCGGGCGGCTCGGCGAGCAACATCTCGCACGAGGTGGGCAGCAAGCAGCTCCTGCCGGGTCTGGACGAGGCGCTGGTCGGCCTGGCCGCCGGCGACAGCACCACCTTCACCACGCAGCTCGTCGGTGGCGACTACGCCGGCCGCGACGCCGACGTGGCGGTGACCGTCCGCACGGTCAAGGAGAAGGAGCTCCCCGCGCTCAACGCCGACTTCGCGCAGATGGCCAGCGAGTTCGACACCATCGACGAGCTGCGCGGCGACCTGCGGGAGCGGATCACCCGGGGCAAGCAGGTCGAGCAGATCTACGCCGCCCGCGACAAGGCCCTGGAGCAGATGGTGGCCGCCGCCGAGGTGCCGGCGCCCGAGGGCGTCGTCAAGGAGGAGGTCGAGAGCCGCAAGGCCGCGATGGTCGACCAGCTCGAGCGCATCGGCGCCTCCCTGGAGGAGTACCTCGCGGCGGAGGAGAAGACCGAGGAGCAGATCGACGCCGAGCTGACCGAGGCGGCGACCGACGGCGTCAAGATCCAGCTCCTGCTGGACACGCTGGCCGACGCCGAGGACGTGCAGGTCTCCGACGACGAGTTCGGTCACGAGATCGTGCACCGGGCGCAGCGCGCCGGCATGGCCCCGCAGCAGTACTACGACCAGCTGGTCCGCTCCGGCGCCGCCGCGGCCGTCTTCGGCGACGTCCGCCGGGGCAAGGCGCTCGCCGCGGTGATGGAGAAGATCAAGATCAAGGACTCGGCGGGCAACGAGGTCTCCCTTGACGCGCTGCGGGCCCAGAACGAGGCCGAGCACGACCACCAGCACTGACCGTCGGGGGTGTCGGCCGCCGTCCCGCGCTGTGCGCCGGGAGGCGGCCGAAACCCTTTCCGGGGTACGCCGTGCGGGTGACTGCGCTGAGAGCGAACAGTGCCCCGACCGGGAGTACGCCTCCCGGCTGAGCGGTTAGTGTCGGGTAGGACGGTACGGAGAGCGAAGGGCTGCCATGACCGACATGCACATCCCCAAGAAGTCGCTCCGGGTGAACGAGGCCCGCGGTGGCGACTCCATTGGCAACCTCGACGACTCGGTCTACAACCGGTTGCTCAAGGAACGGATCATCTTCCTGGGCAGCGAGGTGAACGACCAGGTGGCCAACCGCATCTGCGCGCAGCTCCTGCTGCTCGCCGCGGAGGACCCGGACCGCGACATCTTCCTCTGGATCAACTCGCCGGGTGGCTCGGTCTACTCCGGCATGGCGATCTACGACACCATGCAGTACATCGACAACGACGTCTCGACAGTGGCGATGGGCATGGCGGCCTCGATGGGCCAGCTGTTGCTCTGCGCCGGCACCAAGGGCAAGCGTTACGCCCTGCCGCACGCGCGGATCATGATGCACCAGCCGTCGGGTGGCCTCGGCGGCACCGCGTCGGACATCGCGATCCAGGCCGAGCAGATGCTCTACACCAAGCGGATGTTCCAGGAGCGGGTCGCGTTCCACACCGGCCAGTCCCAGGCGCAGATCGAGGCCGACTCGGACCGCGACCGTTGGTTCACCGCCCAGGAGGCCATGGACTACGGCTTCATCGACAAGGTGATCATCGGGGCCGCGCAGGTTCCGGATGGCGCCGGGACCCTGAGCTGACCGAGGAGCTGACGATGACCGACCTGAGCCTGCCGCCCCAGTTCGCGGCCGTGCACAACCGCTACGTCCTGCCGTCGTTCGTCGAGCGCACGTCGTACGGGATGAAGGAGTCCAACCCGTACAACAAGCTCTTCGAGGACCGGATCATCTTCCTCGGCGTGCAGGTGGACGACGCGTCGGCCAACGACGTGATGGCCCAGCTGCTGACGTTGGAGGGCACCGACCCGGACCGCGACATCATCATGTACATCAACTCGCCCGGTGGCTCCTTCACCGCCATGACGGCGATCTACGACACCATGCAGTACGTCCGCCCGGACATCCAGACCGTCTGCCTCGGGCAGGCGGCGAGCGCGGCGGCGGTGCTGCTCTCCGCGGGCACCCCGGGTAAGCGGATGGCGCTGCCCAACTCCCGGATCATCATCCACCAGCCGGCCACCGAGGGCGGCTACGGCCAGGGCTCGGACATCGAGATCCAGGCGCGGGAGATCCTGCGGATGCGGACGCAGCTGGAGGACATGCTGTCCCGGCACTGCAACCGCCCGATCGAGCAGGTTCGCAAGGACATCGACCGTGACAAGATCATGACGGCCGAGGAGTCCAAGGAGTACGGGCTGGTCGACACGATCCTGACCAGCCGCAAGAAGGGTCTGCTGGCGTCGCACGCCGCGGGCTGAGCCACGTGTGGTCGGAGGTCGGCCGGGGTATCGTTCCCGGTCGACCTCTGACACACCGGTTTTGGGGGTCGGAGAAAACCCGGCCACCGGGTAACGTCGGGTCTGTACCGCTCCGCCGGTCGGATCGGTGGAGCCGACAGCATGGTGGAACGACAGGACGGACGGGCGCTCCGGCGCTCGCAGGTCAGGGCCGGCGTTCCGGCCGATGAGTGCAGGGAGAACGTAGGTGGCACGGATCGGTGACGGCGGCGACCTACTGAAATGCTCGTTCTGCGGCAAGTCGCAGAAGCAGGTCAAGAAGCTCATCGCGGGCCCTGGCGTCTACATCTGCGACGAGTGCATCGATCTCTGCAACGAGATCATCGAAGAGGAGCTGGCCGAGTCCGGCGAGGTGAAGTGGGAAGAGCTTCCCAAGCCGATGGAGATCTGCCAGTTCCTCGACAACTACGTGGTGGGTCAGGAGCAGGCCAAGAAGGCGCTCGCCGTCGCGGTCTACAACCACTACAAGCGGATCCAGGCCGAGGCCGCCGGCGCCCCGGGCTCCGGCACCGACGGCGTGGAGCTGGCCAAGTCCAACATCCTGCTGCTCGGCCCGACCGGCTGCGGCAAGACCCACCTGGCGCAGACGCTCGCCCGGATGCTCAACGTCCCGTTCGCCATCGCGGACGCCACAGCGCTCACCGAGGCGGGCTACGTCGGCGAGGACGTCGAGAACATCCTGCTGAAGCTGATCCAGGCCGCCGACTACGACATCAAGCGCGCCGAGACGGGCATCATCTACATCGACGAGGTCGACAAGATCGCCCGCAAGTCGGAGAACCCCTCGATCACCCGTGACGTCTCCGGCGAGGGCGTGCAGCAGGCGCTGCTGAAGATGCTCGAAGGCACTGTCGCCAACGTGCCGCCGCAGGGCGGGCGCAAGCACCCGCACCAGGAGTTCATCCAGATCGACACCACTAACGTGCTGTTCATCTGCGGTGGCGCGTTCGCCGGGCTCGACCAGATCATCGAGGCCCGCACCGGCTCCGGCGGCACCGGCTTCGGCGCCCGGCTCCGGTCGGTGTCCGAGCGGTCGACCGACGACATCTTCAGCCAGGTCATGCCGGAGGACATGCTGAAGTTCGGGCTGATCCCCGAGTTCATCGGCCGGCTTCCGGTGATCACCAACGTGCGCAGCCTCGACCGCACCGCGCTGGTGCGGATCCTGACCGAGCCGCGCAACGCGCTGGTCCGGCAGTACCAGCGCCTGTTCGAGCTGGACGGCGTCGAGCTGGAGTTCGAGCAGCCCGCGCTGGAGGCCATCGCCGATCAGGCCATGCTCCGCGGCACCGGCGCCCGCGGCCTGCGGGCGATCATGGAAGAGGTGCTCCTCTCCGTGATGTACGAGGTGCCGAGCAACCCCGACGCGGCCCGGGTGCTGATCACCCGCGAGGTCGTGCTGGAGAACGTCAACCCGACGATCGTGCCCCGCGAGTTCACCGGCCGGCGCCGGCGGGACCGCGAGGAGAAGTCGGCCTGACCGCCGTCGCGACCGCGCCCGGGTCAGCTCGGGCGCGGTCCGCGTGAACGGGTCCGCCGGTCCCACTCGCCCGACGGGGTGACCACCACCATCATCAGGCGCACCGGCTCGTCGCCGGCCGTCCGGTAGCCGTGCTCCCGGTCGGCGTGGAACTCGACCGTCTCGCCGGCGCGTACCTCGTGGTCGACGCCGTCGACGGTGACTGTCGCGGCGCCGTCGAGCACGTGCAGGATCTCCCGGGTGCCGTGGGCGTGGTCGGGGGAGCGCAACGTCTCTCCGGGTTCCATCCGCCAGTCCCACAGCTCGACCAGGTCGGGTTCGCCGAGCCCACTGAGCAGACGCGCCAGGCCGCCGTGCGGGCCGCGCCACAGCACCGGCGCGTCATCGGCAGCGCTGACCCGTACCGTGCTCTCCTCGGCCGGCTCCAGCAGCCGGGCGATGCTGACGCCGAACGCGTCGGCGACCCGGCAGAGCGTGCCGATGCTCGGGTTGGTGCGGGCACCCTCGATCTGCACGAGCATGCCCTTGCTGACGCCGGACCGGCCGGCCAGTTCCTCGAAGGACCAGCCGCGGGCGGCTCGCAACTCACGTACCTGCCGGGCGACCGCTGAGGTCACCGCGCCGACCCGTCCGCTTGCGTCGGTCATCACACTGTCCTTCACGGTCACTATTATGGTACGACTGCGATGTGCTCCCCATTGTCCTCGCCGCCGTCTCGGCGCTCGCCTTCGGCACGGCCGACTTCTCCGGCGGCAAGGCGTCCCGATGGGCCGACCCCATCGCTGTCACCGTCGTGTCGCAGATGCTCAGCATTCCGCTGCTGGTCGTGCTCGTACTCGTCGTGCCCGGCACCCCGAGCGCGCTCGACCTGGGCTGGGGACTGCTGGCCGGGGTGGCGGGCGCGGGCGGCGTCATGCTGCTCTACCGCGCGCTGGCCACCGGCGTCATGGCCGTCGTCGCGCCGGTCACCGCGATCACGGCGGCGATCGTGCCGATCGTCGCCGGCCTGGTCCTCGCCCATTCCCCGGGTGCGGTGGCGCTGGGCGGCGCCGGGCTCGCCGTGGTCGCCATCGCGCTGGTCAGCCTGGGGGAACGCGGTGCCGCACGCCGCGTCTCCGGCCGCGTCCTGGCCATGGCACTCGCCGCGGGACTGCTCTTCGGCGTCTTCTTCGCGCTGCTCGGCCAGGCCGACGAGAGCGCCGGCATGTGGCCGGTTCTGGCGGTACGCGTCAGCTCCGTCGCGTTCGGCCTCGCGCTCGCCGCGCGTACCGGCACTCGCCTGCGCCTCGGGCGGCGGGTGCTCGGCTGGGCCGCGGCCGCCGGCCTGCTCGACTCGGCAGCGAACGCGCTCTTCCTCGCCGCCGCCGGACGCGGCCACCTGAGCGTGGTGGCCGCCGTCGCCTCGCTCTACCCGGCGAGCACCGTCCTGCTCGCGCTCGCCGTCGACCGGGAACGGCTCCGGCCGGTGCAACTGGCCGGACTCGGCTTCGCCGCCGCCGCGCTCGTGCTGTCCAGCGTCTGAGCCCTGTCGCGCGCCCGCCTGCGCCCGTACCCTCGGGTCATGCGCGTCGCAGTCTGCCAGCTCAACGCCCGCGACGACCGGGCGGCGAACCTCGCCGCCGCCGAGGCCCTGCTGGTCAGGGCCGCGGCGGCGGGCGCCGACCTCGCCCTCCTTCCGGAGTACGTCGACTACCTCGGCCCCGACGACCGGATGCCCCCGGCGGAGCCGGTCGACGGCGAGGTGGGGCGGTTCTTCGCGGCGGTCGCCCGGCGGCTCGGCATGTGGGTGATCGCCGGCTCGTTCCACGAGGCCGGGCCGGACCCCGCGCACACCTGGAACACCTCGCTGGTCTTCGACCGCGAGGGCGCGCTCGCCGCCACCTACCGCAAGATCCATCTGTACGACGTGGAGATCCCCGGCCGCGTCTCCTACCGGGAGTCGGCAACCGTCGCGCCCGGGGAGAAGCCGGTGGTGGTCGACGTCGAGGGCCTGCGGGTGGGCCTGTCCATCTGTTACGACCTGCGGTTCCCCGAGTTGTACCGGCAGCTCACGACCGACGGCGGCGCCGAACTGCTCGTCGTGCCGGCCGCGTTCATGATGCACACCGGGCGGGACCACTGGGAGGTGCTGCTGCGGGCCCGGGCGATCGAGAACCAGTGCTTCGTGGCGGCGGCGGGCCAGACCGGTGATCACGACCCGGGCCGGACGTGCTTCGGCCGGAGCATGGTGGTGGACCCGTGGGGGACAGTGCTGAGCCAGGTCGCCGACGGTCCGGGACTGGCGGTCACCGAGATCGACCTGGAGCGGATGCGGACGATCCGCGCCGAGCTGCCCAGCCTGGCCAACCGCCGGCTCTGACCGCGGTCAGCCTCCGAACAGCAGGCCCAGGGCGGCGATTCCGGCGATCGCCGCCGCAGTGACCAGCAGGGCGGTGGTCATCCGGGAGGGGCCGCGCCGGGCCAGGCGTCTGATCGACAGCACCAGTACGGCGAGCACGACGGCCCCGATCACCAACTGCCAGAACGGCAGCAGGAGGCCGAGCAGAGCGTCCTCGGCGACGGCCGGGACCGGGGACGGGTCATCCATGCCGACCACTCTGGCACGGGGCCGCCGCCGGGGGATCCCTTCCGCGGGTGCTTTCCGGCCGGTATCGGCTGCGCGCGCTCCGCTCGGGCAATGACGATCATTGATTTGCCTTCCACGGCCGGTCCGCGTAACTTTCTCTCTGCACGCGGGAGGCCGGGGCAAACCGGCCGAGAACGGGCGCCAGGCTGGTGGCGGCGACGCCGAGCCAGACTGAGATTCGGGCGGTGCTCGACACTCCGGGACACGGAGTTGCGAAGGCGAAGCCGACCGGGTAGAGTTCGAAAGCCGGCAGGGAGCCGGGCGGGTGGTCGCGAAAGCGACGCCGGCCGGTCCGCCGAAACCCACGAGAGCCACGAACGCCGGAAACGGCGAGCGTCAGCGTGGGTCTGGTCGAACCAAGTTGATCACCTCGGACACGAGGTTGACGTCGAACGTGAGACCGAGTAGGTTGGAGAGGTTGCCCCAAACGGGGGCTCCGCAGCGCGGGGTTTCTGGTTGGTGTGTGGTTGTTCTTTGAGAACTCAACAGGGTGCTTGTAAAGCCAGTGCCAATTGTTTTATACCCCGGACTGGTGGCTGTTCTTTGGAATGGTTGCTGGTTGGGATTC
>NZ_JAGPXV010000214.1:0-8696 GCF_018070405.1 Micromonospora sp. D75 | reverse complement strand
GGCGACAGCGCAGAGCCGGTCGACCCGCCGCGACCAGCGGCTGTCGCCCCAGCGGCGGGCGAACCGCCCGGCGCCCAAGCCGAGAGCCAGGTCCACGGTGAGCTGCACCGCGACGAACAGCGCGCCGAGCAGCACCAGCTGTGCCGCCACCGGGCCCGCGTCGGGCCGGACGAACTGCGGCAGGAACGCCACGCTGAACAGGATCATCTTCGGGTTGAGCAGGTTCGTGAGCAGCCCGCGCCGGAACGCCCGCCCGGCGCCGCCGCCGTCCGCCCCGTCCGCCGCGCCGCCGGGCCGGCCCGTGCCGCGCAGCGCCCGCAGGCCCAGCACGATCAGGTACGCCGCACCGGCCCACCGGATCGCGGTGAACAGCACCGGGGACGCGGCGATCACGGTGGCGAGTCCGGCCACCACGGCGGCGACGTGCACCGCCTCCCCGGCCGCGACCCCGAGCGCCGCCACCGCCCCGGCCCGCGCGCCGTACCGGGTGGCGTTGGCGAGCACGAACATCATGTCCGGCCCGGGGGTGAGCATGAGCACCACGATCGCGGCCAGGTATCCCGCGAGCGTGGCCGCCGACAGTCCGAGCACGCCTCAGCCCTCCTCGACGCCGTCGAGCAGCGCCCGGCGCAGCGCCAGCCGGTGTTCGCGCCGGATCTGCGCCTCCCGGTAGCGCCGCCGGTCACCGTCGGTGCCGGGCAGCAGCGGCGGCACCGGCCGGGGCTGGCCCTCGTCGTCCACGGCCACCATCACCAGGTGCGCGGTCGCCACGTCCACCGGCGGCACCGCGCGGTCCCAGCGGTCCGCGCTGACCTTCACGGCCACCTCCATCGAGCTGCGGCCGGCCCAGGTGATCCGGGCGTCCACGTGCACCACGTCACCGACGCGGACAGCGCGCAGGAAGGCCGTCTCGTCGATGGCGGCGGTGACAGCCGGTCCGTCGGAGTGGCGGGCGGCGACCACCCCGGCGACCGAGTCGATCAGGTTGAGGATCCGGCCGCCGTGCACCGTGCCCATCAGGTTGGTGTGGTGCTGGTCCATGATCTGCGACAGGGTCAGGTGCGACGCCGACGGTGGTCGGCCGGTGAGGGTGATGGCATCGGTCACGGTGCGGTTCCGTCCTCGCAGAAGCGGACCGCCGACCGGACGGGGGAGTTGCACGCCGAGGCACGCCGACGGCTCCCGCCCGGCGTGTCACCCGCCCGACCCACCCGCGAGGTCGACGGCAGCGCGCACCGGTGGTACGCGCGACGCGGGCAGGTCTTCGGACTCGCGGGCCCGACCGGGGTCGCCGGTCGCCTACCGGCCGTCGCTTCCCAGGCCGGTGGCCCAGTGCTGTTGACGGCTGTCGTTCCCACTCACCGCTGCGGGGCAGTCCCGGACTTCCACCGGGTTCCCTCTTACGACACCCGGCCGTCGCCGACCGGGTGAACCAGCGCTCCCGGCAGCCTAACCCAGCCCCGACCCGCCCTCGCCGCGACCCGCGTTCCGCCCTTCGGCGCCCTGCCCCCGGCCGTCCCACAGGCACGCAGGCTCCGGCACACCCGGTGCCGCCCCGCATGCGCAGTCCGCATGGCGGGACGTCTCTCCCGCTCATCAGGAAGCCGGGCGGGCGCGCGTCAGCGGGCGACGGGTCAGGAGGCGCGGCGGCGTCGAAGCAGTAGCGCGGTCACGCCGGCTGCCGCCACCGCGGCGACCGCTCCGCCGACCAGGATTCCCACCGGCAGACCGCCGTCGTCAGCGCCCGCCGAGACGTCCGCGGAGGCGGCCGGCGAGGGAGTGGCCGGTGACGGGGCGGCCGCCGGGGGAGCGGCCGGGTCGGCGACGGTGAAGCGGTACGAGCCCTGGACCGGGTGGCCGTCGCGCGAGACCACGCGGTAGGCGACGGTGTAGGTGCCGTTGGCCAGCGGCTCCTCGATCGTCACCGTGCCCGTCGCGCCGTCCACGGCGGGCGCGCTCGCGGGCACCTGACGGTCGGTGGCGTCGCGCAGCGTGATGGTGGTGAAGGCCGGGTTGAGCCGCTGCAGGAACCGCAGCGTCACCTGCGTCGGCGCGGTGGTGAGCCGGGCGTCGCGGGCCGGCGTGGCCTCCTGCAGCGAGTTGTGCGCCGCCGCGGGCGTGGCCGGGACCAGCAGCAGCGCCGCGGTGAACAGCGCGGCGAGGAGTGCGGAGACGGTACGGGTACGCATGACGCGCCTTCCTGGTCGTGGTCAGCGTCGTGGTCAGCCGAGCAGTTGCTGGCCGATCCAGCCGCCCTCGGGGCAGCCGGGCGGTACGGCGAACACGGCGGAGCCGATCGGGGTGGTCCACTCGTTGAGCAGGTCCCGTTCGGCCAGCCGCCGCTGGATGGGCAGGAACTGCCGGGCGATGTCGGCCTGGTACGCGGCGAAGACGAGCCCGCTGTCCGCGTGTCCCTCGGCGGTCGGCGCGCCGTCGTAGTTGTAGGGCCGGCGCAGGATCTTCTGCCGGTCGTCGGTGACGCGGGCCCGGGTCAGGTGCGAGAAGTCCGGGATCACGGTGAGCCCGTCCGGTCCGAGCGCGGCGAAGTCGGGCTCGTCGTGCTCCGTCTCGCCGGTCAGCGGCGCGCCGGTGTCGAGGCGCCGGCCCACCGCGAGTTCCCGGTCGGCGCGGCCGAGCAGGTCCCACGTCTCCAGGTTCATGCTGATCCGGCGCACCACCAGGGTGGTGGAGTCGCGCAGCCAGTCCGGCCCGTCGGTCACCCAGACGGCGGTGTCCGCCGACACGCCGGGCTTCGGGTTGGCGGTGCCGTCGAGCTGGCCGAACAGGTTGCGCTGGGTGCGTCCGGGCTCGGTGCCGGCGGCCCGGCGGAAGCCCTGCTGCACCCAGCGGACGGTGGCGAACGGGCGGCTGTCCTTGGTCAGGACCCGTTGGGCGTGCGCGACGGTGAGCGGGTCGTCCGCGCAGATCTGCAGCAGCAGGTCGCCGCCGGACCAGCGGGGCTGCAACCGGTCGATCCGGAACGCCGGCAGGTCGGCCACCGACGTGGGGCGGCGGTCGTCGAGCCCGGCGGCGGCGTAGAGCCCGGGGCCGAAGCCGAACGTGACTGTCAGCCGGGCCGGCAGCAGGCCCAGTTCCGGCTCGGTGTCGGCCAGCGCCGGGCGACCCTGGGTGAGCCGGGCGGCGTCGTCGGAGAGCAGTCGCAGCATCCGCCCGAGCGCGGCCCGGTCCGTGCCCGGGCGCAGCGTGAACGCGACGAACGCGGCGTGCGCCTGGGGCTCGGTGGTGACACCGGACTGGCGCGTGCCGTGGAACGGCTCGACAGCGCTGCCGACCTGGGCCACCGGGACGGCGTCGTCGGGGCGTACCCCGTGGGAACGGAGGGCGGCGAGGGCACCCGCGCCGGCCAGCGCGCCCCCGGCGGCCGCCGCGCCGCCGGTGAGCAGGCCGCGCCGGCTGACCCGGCGCGCGGGCGCGCCGGTTCCGGTCATGACGCGGGGCTCGCGCCGTGTCCGGGCGCGTACGTCTCCTGGGCGCCGGTGAACGGCTTGGCCACCGCGGTGAACGTCTGGGTGCGCCCGTCGGCGAAGGTGAGCGTGACGTCGAGCTGGTCGCCGGGGCGCACCGGGCGGGTCAGGTCCATCAGCAGGAGATGGTCGCCGCCGGGCTCCAGCGCGGCCTGGGCTCCGGCGGCGACCACGACGCCGCCCTGCTTCTGCCGCATCGCCATCTTCCCGTCGGTCATGGCCATCTCGTGGATCTCGGCCCGGGACACGTCGGTGGTCACCCCGGTGATCGTGACGTCGGCGTCGCCGTCGTTGACGAGCGTGGCGAACGCGGCGGTCATGCCCTTGTCGGCGGCCTTCACCCACGGGTCGCGGATCGTCAGCACACCCGCCGTTGCGCTCGCCGGGGCCGAGGCGGGCGCCGACGCCGACGGCGCGGTTGTGGGCGTGGCGTCGGCGGAGCCGCAGGCGGCGACGGACGCGGCCAGGACGGCGGCGCCGATCAGGGCCGCCGTGCGTGGGAAGCGTCGGCTGGTGGTGCTGGGCATGCGGTCGTCCCCTCGAAGATCCGGTGTTCGTACCGTTGGTCGGGGCGGCGCCGCGGATAGTTCCGGCCCGGGGAGTCGGTCGCGTCACATGCCGGCCGGGCTCACCGCGACCGGGGACCGGGGAGCGCCCGGAAGGCATAATGGTTCCGGGTGTCACGTGGCGCGCCGGGCGCGGCCGTGGCCGGAGAGGGCGCCCGGACGAGGGAGGCGGACGGTGACGGCGACGACCGGGGCGACCCGCAACACCCGGCAGCGCGCCGAGGTGCTGGCGCTGCTGCGGGAGCTGGACGGCTTCCACAGCGCGCAGCAGTTGCACCAGATGCTCGTGCAGCGGCAGGCGAAGGTGGGTCTGACCACCGTCTACCGGACGTTGCAGCTGCTCGTCGACAACGGCGAGATCGACTCGGCGCGGCTGCCCGGCGGCGAGCACCTCTACCGGCGGTGCAGCCAGAGCCGCCATCACCACCACCTGGTCTGCCGCCGCTGCGGCCGTGCGGTGGAGGTGGCCGGCCCGGCCGTGGAGCGGTGGGCCGACCAGGTCGCCGCGCAGCACGGCTTCACCGACGTCGGGCACACCCTGGAGATCTTCGGCACCTGCGACCGCTGCGCCGCCTGAGCCACCGCCGCGGGCGGGCGGTGACCCGCCCGCGCCGGACCGCCGGTCAGCAGTTGCGCAGCGCCGGTGACTGGTTCAGCAACTGGCCGCGGCTGGAGGTGAACCGGCGGTACGCCTCGGAGCCGGCCGCGCCGGGGCGGAAGGCGGCCACCCGGTGGCAGTTCTGGAACGCCAGCGTGATCCCGAAGTGCCGCTCCAGGCCGGCGCGGATCGCGTCGCTGGCCATCGCGCGCAGCAGTTGCCCGCGCTCGGCGTCGCCGGGCGGCGGTACGACGTTGTCGGCGAACTCGGCGTCGGTCGCGGCCAGGTCGGCGGCGACCCGGCTGACCGTCTCCCAGGCGTACGGCAGGGAGTCGCGGACACAGGCGACGAACGCCTCCTCGTCGACGGGACCGGTCTCGGCGGCGTGCAGCAGGGCGGGCGGAACGGTGAGCGACATGGGTCCTCCGGCAGCTCTAACGAACACGGTTTCCATTACCATCTGAGCACACCATGTCACCGGACGACCGTCAAGGACCGGCGCACGCGAAACGGCGGACGGACCCGAAGGCCCGTCCGCCGTGTGACGTCGCGGAACGTGTCAGCGCAGGTGCGCCTCGATCGCCTCGATGACCCGGGGCCGCAGCTCGGCGGCGCGGATCACCGCGTCGACCGAGCCGACCTCGACCGCCCGCTGGATGCTGTGCACCCGGTCGAACTCGGCGGCCACCTCGCCCAGCTTCTCCGCCCGCACCGACCCGCGCAGCTCGTCCAGCTCCGCGCTGAGCGTGGCCCGCTCGGTACCGGTGGCGGACGCCACCCGGCCCTCCAGCTCGCGTACCCGGGAATCGGCCGCGGTGCGGGCGGCGACCTCACCGGCGAACACCACGGCGGCGGCCGGCGCGCCACCGAGCACCGAGGCGAACGACCCCTCGATCGCCAGCACCGTCATGTCCGGGTTGAGCGCCTTGGAGAAGACCACGAACGCGCCGCCGTGATAGCGCGAGATCACGCAGAACACGATCGGGCCGCGGAAGTTGACGATCGCCCGGCCGATCTCCGCGCCGTACTCCAGCTGGAGCTTGCGCATCGACTCGGGTGAGCCGTCGAAGCCGGACAGGTTCGCCAGCACGACCAGCGGCCGGTTGCCGCTGGCCGCGTTGATCGCCCGCGCGGCCTTCTTCGACGAGCGCGGGAACAGCGTGCCCGCGGTGTAGGTGTCCGGGCCGTCGGTGGGCGGGAAGCCGTGCCGGGGCACCGACCGCGACTCGATGCCGAGCAGGCACACCGGGATGCCGCCCAGGTGCACGTCCTGCACCACAGCGGTCTCCGCGTCGGCCATGCCCGCCCACCGCTCCAGCACCGGATGGTCCTGGTCGGCGAGGGCCCGCATGACGGTACGGATGTCGAACGGCTTCTTGCGGTCCGGGTTCGCGGTGGCGGAGAAGATCTCGCCCACCGTGGCGAAGTCGCTGCCGGCCACCGCGTGCGGGTAGCCGCAGATGTCCCGGTCCACCGGGTCCATGGTGACGGCCCGGCGCGGCGCGTGCTCGCCCGGCACGACGTACGTGTGGTCGTAGTGCGCCATCAGCACGTCCCGTGCGCCCGGCAGGTCCGGCGCCCAGTACTGCGCCTGCCCGTTCGGGCCCATCACCCGGTCGTAGCCGCCGATGCCGAAGTTGTCCTCGGCGGACACGCCGCCGGAGAAGTCCAGCGACTGCTTGCCGGTGAGCACCATCGCCGAGTCGGGCGTCATGACCAGCACGCCCTTGGTGTGCATGAGCATCGTCGCCTCGGCGTTCCAGTACGGCTGGGCGCCGACGTTGATGCCCGCGACCACGATGTTGATCTCGCCGCCGTCCTGGGTGAACTCGACGATCCGCTTCAGCGCCGCGGCCACCCAGTCCATGTTCTCGGTGCCGGAGGTCATCGAGATCCGGGCGCCGGCGCTCAGCGCGTACCACTCCAGCGGCACGCCCATCCGCTGCGCCAGGTCCAGCGCGGCGATCACCCGCCGGCACTCCGGCTCGGACAGCGCGCCCAGCGACTTGGTCGGATCGCCGAGCAGCACCACCCGGGTCACGCCCTGCGGGTGGCGGGGCGTCGGCGTGGTGACCACGCCGGCCACGATCGCCGCGCTGTTGCGGCCCTTGGGCCGGTCCACCGGCACCAACTGGTGGTCCGCGTCCAGGTCGTGCTCGACGAAGTCGCCCAGCAGCCCGGTCAGCTCGTACGGGTAGACGGTGTTGCGGCTGGCCGCCCGCAGCACCTTCAGCCGGTACTCGTCCAGCGGCTCGACCGGCTCGCTCGGCGGCTCACCCACGTCGAGCCGGGCGTGCCCGGTGACGTCGAAGGTGATCCGCACGCCGACCTTGGTCAGCTCGCCGGTACGGCGGTCGCGCTGGCGCGCGATGAACAGGATCTCCTCCAGCTCCGCGCCCACGGTGGTCGGGCGTACCCGGCCGGCGATCAGCTCCATCTCCTCGCGGGTCAGCTCGCTGGGCGGCCACACGTAGATGACGATCCGGTTGGTCGGGAACCGCGACTTCGACGGCCGCCGCGACTGCGCCCGGCGGATCGAGTCGATGCAGGCCGCCACCGTGTCCTCGGTGGTGGGCAGCGAGACCAGGCGGCCGTCCTGCTCCCGCAGCCCGGTCAGGTCGCGTACCTGCGCGAACGCGACCAGCCGCTGGTCGGACGGGTTCTGCCGGGCCACCGCCTGGAACAGGTAGACCTCCTCGTCCAGCGACGGCAGGCGGGTCAGGTCGAACTCGCGCAGCCGCTCCAGCTGCATCCGCTGCGCGATGTGCGGGTGCAGGCCGCGGATCAGGCGCTCCTCGGCCATCCCGTTTTCGCCGGGCCGGAACGTGAAGTGGTGGTGCATCACCGCGCCGCCGCGCCCGGCGACGGTGGTGGTGATCCGGCGTACCGCCGCCGGCAGCGGGTGCGCGTTCAGCACGTCGAGCAGCGCGGCGGCGGTGGCGTCGAAGTCCTCGGGCTGGTTCTCCCAGGACAGGTAGACGTCCGCGTCGACGGCGTCGCGCTCGCCGGCCACCTCGGCCAGTCCGCGCAGCGCGTCGCCGAGCGCGTCGAACCGCACCGCCGCCGACACGACGCTCGAACCGTCCCGCCCGGCCACCACGAACGTGCAGCCACCGGTGGCCCGGGTGGTGACCTCGGTGAGCGCCTTGTTGCCGTAGTAGCGGCGGGTCAGCACCTCCAGCATCGTCGCGTTGTCCAGGTCGTCGCGGACCAGGCGCTGGCCGAGCAGCCGGACCAGCGGCTCGGTGCTGCGTACCATCTCGGCGACCCGGTCGGCGCGGTCCGGCGCGTCCGGGTGCGTGTCGAGGTGCCGCAGGTGCGCGCGGACCCGCGCGTAGACCCGGGCCCGGTTGCGGCGCAGCAGCGGCTGGGCGAACCAGGCGAACACCACGCCCCGCGCCAGGTCGGCGACGACCGGGAAGCGGACCTGGGTGGCCGCGACGAGACGCTCCAGGGTGAGGCCGGCGGGCTCGCGCAGCGCCTCGTCCGGCGGCGGCTCGCGCAGCCACGAGCGCAGCAGCGCGGCGATCACCGTGGCGTCCGCGGCGGCCCGCTGCAGGGCCAGGAAGATCCGGAAGACCGCTGCCTCCAGCTCGGGGGAGCGGTCCAGCTCGGTGACACCGTAGTGGGCGAGCGCCTTGGCGAGGCGGGCCCGGAACGAGTCCGGGGAACCGGCCCGCTCGACGTCGAGGCTCTGCAGGTAGGTGTGGAAGTACTCGCGGGCGCTGTGCACGTGCCCGGCCGGCCCGTCGTCGCCGGGACGGTTGCGGCTCAGCTCGGCCAGGTCGGCGAAGACGCCGACCAGTTCCAGCTCCTCGGCCAGCGGCCGGTGCCCGGCCTCGGTGGCCGCCCGGCGCGCGTCCAGGTAGTCGTCGAGCACCCGGCGCTCGTCGTGCGGGTCGACGTCGTAGCCGAGCAGCAGCGCGCACAGGTCCTCCTGGCCGCGCTCGGCCCGGGACCGCGCCGGCACGTCCGCCGCAGGCGCCGGCAGGTCCAGCTCGACAGCGGGACCGGCCGGGCCGTCGGCGGCCTCGGCGCCTTCCTCCG
>NZ_JAGPXV010000213.1:0-8728 GCF_018070405.1 Micromonospora sp. D75 | reverse complement strand
CGGCCGCCGCGCCGCCCGCCGCACCGGCCGGCGCCCGGGTGCGGCCGCTGTCGGCCCGGGCCGCGCCGGCGCGGGCCGCCGTGGCCGGCCGGCGCGCCGACCACCTGGCCGCCCACCCCGACCTGGACCTGGACGACGTGGCGTACACGCTGGCCGCCCGCCGCCGGGCCTTCGAGCACCGTACGGCGGTGACCGGCCGGGACAGCGCCGAACTGGTCGCCGCGCTGCGGCGGGCCGCCGACGCCGGCACGGGCACGCCTGCCGGACGGGACGCGCCGGTGGCGTTCCTCTTCCCCGGCCAGGGCGCGCAGTACGTGGGCATGACGCGGGGCCTGTACCGCAGCGAGCCGGTGTTCGCCGCCGAGCTGGACCGCTGCGCCGACCTGTTCGCCGGCCACCTCTGCGAGGACCTGCGGGTGCCGCTGTTCGCGGCCGACGACGGGACCGGCGACGCGGCGCTGGCGCTGGCGCGTACCGCCGTGACCCAGCCGGTGCTGTTCGCGGTGGAGTACGCGCTGGCCCGCCTGTGGATCTCGTGGGGCGTCCGCCCGGCGGCGATGGTCGGGCACAGCGTCGGCGAGTACGTGGCCGCCTGCCTGGCCGGGGTGTTCTCCCTCGAGGACGCGGTGGCGCTGGTCGCCACGCGGGGGCGCCTGGTGCAGTCGATGCCGGCCGGGTCGATGCTCGCGGTGTTCCTGCCCGAGGCGGAGGTGACCGGCCGGCTGACCGGCGGGCTGTGCGTCGCGGCGGTGAACTCCACCGGCCTGTGCGTGGTGGCCGGCCCGACCGCCGAGGTCGACGCGCTGGCGCAGCGGCTCGCGGCGGACGGGGTGGCGTGCCGCCGGCTGCGCACCTCGCACGCCTTCCACTCACCCAGCATGGACGCCGCTGTCGCGCCGTTCGTCGACGCGGTCCGCCGGGTCGCCCTGCGCCCGCCCGCCACCCCGTTCGTCTCCAACGTCACAGGCGCCTGGATCACCGACGAGCAGGCCACCGACCCGGAGTACTGGGGACGACACCTGCGCGCGCCGGTGCGTTTCGCCGACGCCCTGGACGTGCTGCTCGCCGACGAGGAGCTGGTGCTGCTGGAGGTCGGTCCGGGGCAGACGCTGCGCAACTTCGTCCGCCAGCACCGCGCCTGGCACGAGCGGCGGACGGTGGCCGGATCGGTGCGGCACCCGGACGAGCCGCGCGACGACCAGGAGTACCTGCTGGCCGGGCTGGGTGAACTCTGGGCCGCCGGGGCGCCGGTGGACTGGGCCGCCCGCGCCGGGGACACGCCGCGGCGGCTGCTGCGCCTGCCCACGTACCCGTTCCAGCGCCAGCGCTACTGGATCGAGCCGCGGCCCGGCCCGGTCCGGCCCGCGCCGGTCGCGGCGACCGGGCCGGACGCGCAGTGGTTCCACGTGCCCGGCTGGCGGCGGCTCACCGCGCCGGCCGCCGGGACCGCCGACGGGGCGACCTGGGTGGTGCTCGGCGCCGAGCTGCCGCTGGGCGTGGCGCTGGCCGGGCGGCTGGCCGACGACGGCGCGACAGTGCTGCGGGTCAGCGCCGGCGACGAGCTGCGGGAGACCGGCGAGCGGGCCTGGTCGCTGGACCCGGCCAGCCGGGACCAGCACGCCGCCCTGCTCAAGTCGCTGGAGGTGGACGCCGGCCGGACGATCCGGGTGGTGCACCTGTGGAGCCTGACCGTGGAGCCGGGCGACGGCCCGGATCCGGACCGGATCGACAGCGCCCGGCGGGTCGGGTTCGACAGCCTGCTGGCCCTGGCCCAGGCGATCGGGGACGTGCAGCCGGGCGGCCCGGTGGAGATCGACGTGCTCAGCCGGGGCCTGTTCGCGGTGACCGGCGAGGAGAGCCTGCAGCCGGAGAACGCCCCGCTGCTCGGCGCCACCACGGTCATCCCGCAGGAGGTCCCGGACGTCACCTGCCGCGTGCTGGACCTGACCGCCGCCGACCCGGCGCCCGGCCCCACGACCGTGCTGGCCCGGCTGACCGCGCCCACCGCCGACCGGGAACTGGCGCTGCGCGGCCGGCACTGGTGGGTACGCGACTTCGAGGCCCGTCCCGCCGACGCCGCCGGCGGGACGGGCGGCCGGCTGCGGCCCGGCGGCGTCTACCTGATCACCGGCGGTCTCGGCGGGGTCGGGCTGGCGCTGGCCGAGCAGATCGCCCGCTCGGTCGACGCCCCCGTGCTCGGGCTGTTGCACCGCTCGGCGTTCCCCGACTCGACGCGGTGGCCGGACTGGCTGGCCGAGCACGGCGAGCAGGACGACACCAGCCGGCGGATCCGCGGCGTGCAGCGGCTGCGGGAACTGGGGGCGCGGGTGGTGGTGCTGCACGCCGACGTCACCGACCGGGCCGCCCTGTCCGACGCGGTCGGACGGCTGCGCGCCGAAGGCGGTGGCCTGCACGGTGTCGTCCACGCCGCCGGCCTGCCGTCGCGGGGACTGATCGCGGTCAAGTCCGGCCGGGACGTGACCGACGTGCTGGCCGCCAAGACCGTCGGCACGCTGCACCTGGACGCCGTCTGCGACGCCGACGGACTGGACTTCCTGCTGCTCTGCTCGTCGCTGACCGCGCTGCTCGGCGGGCCGGGGCAGAGCGACTACTGCGCGGCGAACGCCTTCCTGGACGTCTACGCCCAGTGGCGGCGAGCCACCACCGGGGCGCCGGTCGCGGCTGTCGCCTGGGACACCTGGCGCAACACCGGCATGGCCGCCGGCCTGGTCGAGCGGCTGCACGGCGGCGCCGCGCTGACCGGGCACCCGCTGCTGCAACGCCTGGTCTCCTCGACCGGCACGTCCCGGACGTACGCCACCACGCTCAGCACGGCCGACAGCTGGATCGTCGACGAGCACCGGATCATGGGCCACGGCCTCGTTCCCGGCACCACGTACCTGGAGCTGGTCCACGCGGCGGTCGCCGACCGGGCGGCCGGCCGGGTGGTGGAGCTGAACGACGTGCTGTTCCTGATGCCGGTGATCGTGCCGGACGGTCGGAGCCGCGAGCTGTTCACCACGGTGCAGGAGCGCGACGGGCAGCTCCGGTTCAGCGTGCAGAGCCGCGTCGACGGGGAGGCCGGCCGCTGGCAGGAGCACGCGAGCGGCACCGTGGCCTTCCACGAGCGGCCGGCGGACACGGCCCGGGACCTGGACCGGCTGCGCCGCGACTGCGCCGTCACCGAGGTGATCGACACCGAGGACGAACTGAAGCGGCGGCTGAAGCTCGACCGGGTGGAGCAGGGCGGCCGGTTGCAGTTCTCGTTCGGCCCGCGCTGGCGGTGCCTGCGCCGCATCGAGGCCGGCGAGCGGCGGCTGATGGTCACGCTCGAACTGGCCGAGGAGTTCGCCGCCGACCTGGAGCGCTACCCGCTGCACCCGGCGCTGCTGGACGTGGCCGGCGCGTCCGCACGGATCCGCGCGCGGGACGTGTTCTACCTGCCGTTCACCTACCGCAGCCTGCGGGTCTTCGCCCCGCTGACCCGGGTGGTCCACTGCCACGTCGAGGTGGACGAGGCCGGTGACTCCGGCGAGACGCTCACCGTCAGCATCGAGCTGATCTCCCCGCAGGGACAGCTGCTGGCCCGGATCACCGACTTCACCATCAAGCGGATCAACGACATCGACGGCCTGCTGGAACAGGTGCGCGACGGCGCGGTGACCGCCGCCGGCACGGGCGCGGGCGAGGCGACGCCGGGCACCCTGCACGTGCTCAGCGAGGGGATGACCGCCGCCGACGGGATGGCCGCCTTCGACCGGCTGCTCGCCGCGCCCGAGCTGCCGGAGCACGTGGTGGTGACCGGCCGGGACCTTTCCGGGCTGCGCCGGCTCGCCGCCTCGATCACCCCCGCGCTGCTCGCCGGGGAGGTGGAGCAGATCGCCCCGCCCCGGGGCAGCCACCCCCGGCCCGATCTGGACACCCCGTACGTGGCGCCGGGCACCGAGGCCGAGCGGACGGTGGCGGAGATCTGGCAGGAGGTGCTCGGCCTGGACCGCGTCGGCGTGCACGACGACTTCTTCGCCCTCGGTGGACACTCGCTGGCCGCCGTGCAGATCGGCGCGAAGATCCGCGGCCGGTTCGGGGTGGAGCTGAACCTGCGGGGCTTCTTCGACAGCCCGACGGTGGCGCACACGGTGACCGTGCTGGCCGAACCCGGCGGGCCGGGGGATCGGGGCGCCGACCGGATCGAAGCGGTGAGCCGGGACGTGCCCGACGACGAACTGGCCGGCCTCGACGAGCTGTCCGACGAGGAGATCGAGGCACAGCTCGCCGCCCTGCTGGCCGAGGACGACGGCGGGGGACGGGCATGAGCCGGCCGCTTCCGCCCGCCCCGGCGCGTGCCCGCCGTACGCGAGCGCCGCACGTCCTGTCCGCAGCCGTGTCAGCTCACCCACACACCGAGGATGATCGCCCGTGACGACCACCGACCTGGGCAGCCTGTCCGCCGCCGAGAAGCGCGCACTGCTGGCCGAGCGGCTGCGGCAGAAGAAGCAGCGGCGGGAGTTCCCGGCCTCCTTCTCCCAGCAACGACTCTGGTTCCTGGAGCAGCTCTCGCCGGGCAGCGCCGCGTACAACATCCCCGGCGCCGTCCGCATCCTGGGCCCGCTGGACCTGGAGGTGTGGCGGCGCTGCTGCAACGAGATCACCCGCCGGCACGAGGCGCTGCGGACCACGTTCACCGAGGTCGACGGCGAGCCCCGGCAGCTGGTCAACGCCGTCTGCGAGCCGGAGTTCACCGTGGTCGACTGCGCCCACCTGCGCGGACCGCAGGGTGAGGCGGGCATCCAGGAGTTGGCCCGGGAGGAGTTCACCCGCCCGTTCGACCTGGCCGGCGGGCCGCTGCTGCGGGTGCGGTTCCTCCGGCTCGGCCCGCAGGAGCACATCCTGCTGCTGACCATGCACCACATCGCGGCCGACCGGTGGTCCATGTCCGTGGCCATCGCCGAGCTGGTCGAGCTGTACGGGGCGTTCGCCGCCGGTCGCGAGTCGACCCTGCCGGACCTGCCGATCCAGTACGTCGACTACACCGTCTGGCAGCGGCAGCGGCTGGAGGGCGACGCGCTCGACGCCGACCTGGAGTACTGGAAGAAGACGCTCGCCGGGGCGCCGGCCGCGCTGGAGCTGCCCATCGACAAGCCCCGCCCGGCGGTGCAGAGCACCCGGGGCGGCTCCCGGCCCTTCGCCCTGCCCGAGCCGGTGATGACCCGGCTGCGCGCGCTGAGCCAGCGGGAGGGCGCCACCCCGTTCATGACCCTGCTCGCGGCCTTCCAGGCGCTGCTGCACCGCTACAGCCGCGAGGACGACATCGTGGTCGGCGTACCGGTGGCCAACCGGAACCGGCCGGAGATCGAACGGCTCGTCGGCTACTTCGTCAACACCCTGGCGCTGCGCACCGACCTGTCCGGCGACCCGAGCTTCCACGAGCTGGTCGGGCGGGTCCGGCAGACCTGCCTCGGCGCGTTCGCCCACCAGGAGGTGCCCTTCGAGCGGCTGGTGGAGGAGCTGGCCCCGCGCCGGGACCTGTCCCGCTCGCCGATCTTCCAGGTGCACTTCATCTTCCAGAACATCCCGATGCCGAAGTTCGACGTGGCCGGGCTGCGGCTGGAGCCGGTCGACGTGGAGAGCTCCACCGCCCGGTTCGACCTGGAGCTGCAGGTCTTCGACCGGCCGGACGGGCTGACCGGCTGGTTCGAGTACAACACCGACCTGTTCGAGCCGGCCACCGTGGAGCGGATGTCCCGGCACCTCGCGCAGCTGGTGGAGAACCTGCTCGCCGACCCGGACCGGCCGATCGACCAGGTTCCGATGCTCGGCGCCGACGAGGAGCGTGACCTGCGGCTGCGGTGGAACGACACCCGCCGGGACTGGCCGCAGCCGGTGTGCGTGCCGCAGCGCTTCGCCGCCCGGGCCGCCGCCACCCCGGACGCCCCGGCGCTGCGCACCGACCGGGAGAGCCTGACCTACGCCGAGCTGGACGGGCGCTCGACCCGGCTGGCCCGCCGGCTGCGGCGGCTCGGGGTGGCCCGGGAGACGATGGTCGGCATCTGCCTGGAGCGTTCGGCCGACATGGTCGTGGCGATGCTCGCCGTGCTCAAGAGCGGCGGCGCGTACGTGCCGCTGGACCCGGGTTTCCCGCCGGACCGGATCGCCTTCATGCTCGCCGACTCCGACCTGTCCGTGCTGCTCACCAGCAGCGACGTGCTGGCGGGCCTGGGCGGGGTGAAGGCGCAGCCGCTCTGCCTGGACCTGCTCGGTGACGAGCTGGCCGCCGAGTCGGCCGAACCGCTGGACGTCGACGTGCGCCCCGACGACCTGGCGTACGTCATCTACACCTCCGGCTCCACCGGCCGGCCCAAGGGCGTGCAGGTGCCGCACGGGGCGCTGGGCAACTTCCTGCTCGCCATGGGCGAACGCCCCGGCGTCACCGCCGACGACGTGCTGCTGGCGGTCACCACGCTCTCCTTCGACATCGCCGGGCTGGAGCTGCTCCTGCCGCTGGTCGAGGGCGCCTGCGTGGCAGTGGTGAGCCGCCAGGTCGCCGCCGACGGGGAACGGCTGGCCGCCGCGCTGGACACCTTCGGCGCGACGGTCATGCAGGCCACCCCGTCCACCTGGCGGATGCTGCTCGACGCCGGCTGGACCGGCGAGGCCGGGCTGCGGGTGCTGGCCGGTGGCGAGGCGCTCCCCGCCGAGCTGGCCCAGCGCCTGCTCGGCCGGTGCGCCGAGCTGTGGAACATGTACGGCCCGACCGAGACGACCATCTGGTCGGCGGTGGCGCGGGTCGACCACGGCCCGATCTCCATCGGCGAGCCGATCGCCAACACCGAACTGCACGTGCTCGACGGCAGCGGCCACCTGGTGCCGCCGGGTGTCCCCGGCGAGCTGCACATCGGCGGCGCCGGCCTGGCGCGGGGCTACCTGGACCGGCCCGAGCTGACCGCCGAACGGTTCGTCCGGCACCCCTTCCCGATCGGGCTGGGCGACCGGCTCTACCGCACCGGCGACCTGGTCCGCCGTCGCGCCGACGGGAGCATCGAGTTCCTCGGCCGGCTCGACCACCAGGTGAAGCTGAGGGGCTTCCGGATCGAGCTGGGCGAGATCGAGTCGGTGCTGGAGCGGCAGCCGCAGGTCAACCAGGCGGTGGTGACCGTACGCGAGGACACCCCCGGCGACCAGCGGCTGGTGGCGTACGTGGTGGCCGGCGCCGACGCCCGGGCCGAGGCGGCGGCGCAGTGGCCGCACGAGGTGGAGCAGTGGCGCGACGTCTGGGACGCCGCGTACGACGTGACGGACACCGGCGAGGTCGACCCGACGTTCGACACCCGGGGCTGGAACAGCAGCTACACCGGAGCGCCGATCCCGGTGGCGGAGATGCGCGGCTGGGCCGAGGCGACCGCCGAGCGGATCCTCCAGGACGGCCCGCGCTCGGTGCTGGAGATCGGCTGCGGCACCGGCCTGATCCTCTACCGGGTCGCCCCGCACGTGCGCCGCTACTGGGGCACCGACATCTCCGCTGTCGCCCTGGACCGGCTGCGCGCCGACGTGCCGGCGCGGGGACTGTCCGGGGTGGAGCTGTTCGGCTGCGCCGCCGACGAGCTGGACGCGCTGCCCGACCAGCTCTTCGACGTGATCGTGCTCAACTCGGTGGCGCAGTACTTCGCCGACGAGGACTACCTGCTGCGGGTGATCGAGGGCGCGTTGCCCCGGCTCGCCCCGGGCGGCGCGCTCTTCCTCGGCGACATCCGCAGCCTGCCGCTGCTGGAGACCTTCCACACCTCGGTGCAGGTGGAGCGGGCCGAGGCGCAGGACAGCGCCGAGCAACTGCGCGAGCGGGTGCGCCGGGCCGTCGCCGACGACCGGGAGCTGGTCTTCGACCCGGGCTTCTTCACCGCGCTGCCGGCCCGCTTCCCCCGGCTGACGGGGGTACGGGTGATGCCGAAGCTCGGCTCGGTGAGCAACGAGCTGACCCGGTTCCGCTACGACGTACGGCTCACCGTCGACGGCGACGTCGTCGACGCCGGGGACGTGACGTGGCTGGACTGGCGCGACAGCGGGCTCACCGCGGCCGGGCTGCGCGAGCGGCTCACCGGCGACCGTCCGGCGCTGCTCGCGTTGCGCGGCGTACCCAACGCCCGCGTCGACCACTGGGCGCGGGCGGCGACGGCGCTCGCCGGGGCGGACGGCACGGTCGCTCACCTGCGGGCCGAACTGGCGTCCCCTGTCGACCCGGCCGCCGTCGAGCCGGAACAGCTGCGCCGGCTCGCCGACGAGACCGGCTACCGGCTGGACCTGGACTGGTCCGGTCACGGACCGGCCGGTGACCTGACCGTCGTGCTGCGCCGGCTGGCCGGCGACGGCCGGCCGGAGACGCCGCTGCCCCGGCTCGCCGGGCCGCCCGCCGCCGAGCCGCGCTGGGACTCGTTCGTCAACGACGCCCTCGGCCGTCGGGCGAGGCGGCTGCTGCCGCGGCTGCAGGCCGCGGTCGGCGAGCAGTTGCCCGACTACATGGCGCCCTCGGCGTACGTCTTCCTCGACGCGCTGCCGCTCACCCCGAACAACAAGGTCGACCGCAAGGCGCTGCCCGCGCCCGAGTCGGGCCGGCGGCAGGTGACATCGGTGTACGTGGCGCCGCGCACACCGGTCGAGGAGGTGATCGCCGGCATCTGGGCCGAGACCCTCGGCGTCGACCGGGTCGGCGTAGGCGACGACTTCTTCGCCCTCGGCG
>NZ_JAGPXV010000212.1:0-8763 GCF_018070405.1 Micromonospora sp. D75 | reverse complement strand
GCCAGGCCGAGGCCGCCGTCGGCGGGCGCCGCGGCGGCGCTCGCCGCCCCGGTCGCCAAAGCGGTCACGAGTACGCCGAGCGCCGCAGCCAGCCGCAGGGTCCACCTCATGGTGCGGACTGTAGAAGCGGGTGGGCCGGTTTCCGCGCGGTCTGTCGGGGACCGGTCGGAGCCGTATCCTGCTGGTGATGAAGCTCTTCGGTACGGTCGCCGACCTGTACGAGCGCGCGCGGCCCGGTTATCCGCCGGAGATCGCCGAGTCGATCCTCGCCTACCACGGCGGTACCCCGGCCTCAGTGGTCGAGGTCGGCGCGGGCACCGGCAAGGGCACCGAGGTGCTGGCCCGCCTCGGGGCGCCCCTGACCTGTGTGGAGCCCGACGCGCTGATGGCGGCCCGGCTGGCCGAACGGTTCCCGGACGCGCGCATCGAGGCAACGACGTTCGAGCGGTGGTCGCCGCCGGCCGGCGGGGTGGACGTGCTCGCCTGCGCGATGGCCTGGCACTGGCTGGACGCCGCCACCGCAACGCCCTGGCCCGGCGCGCCCTGGCACCCGGCGGCACGCTCGCCGTCTTCGGGCACCGCTACGACTACGCCGACGCCGGCCAGCAGGCCGCCGTCCGGGCCGCACTGCGATCCGTCGACCCCACGGTCCGGAAGCGGCCCGTCGACTGGTTCCACCAGGACATCCTCGACAGCGGACAGTTCGACGACGTACGCCGCGAGGTGTTCCGGCGGGAACTGCCGCTGGACAAGGAGCGGTACCTGGCGCTGATGCGCACGTTCGGGCCGTACCTGTCCCGGACCCCCGAGCAGCAGCAACGCGGGATCGCCGCCCTGGACCGGCTGGTGGACGACTTCGGCGGCACCGTCGTGCTCGACCTGCGGACCACGCTCGTGCTGGGCCGCGCCGATGCTCGGTGACCTGGTGATGACCCGCCGATAGTTGCTGAACCTCAAGCGGCTCGCCGAGTCCGCAGCTCATTCGGTCACGCCGGTCGTCGCTCGACCGGCGCGCTGCTGAGCACGCCTTCGGGGCGGACCTCCTGACGCAGACGCGCCAGGTTGACGAACCGGTCGCCGTCGACCGGGGCGGCGTCGAGCAGGCGCAGGACGACAGTGCAGTACTTGGCCATGGTGTTGCGGCCCGGCATGAAGATGGACAGCTCGTCGTGGGCCTCGGGCGTCTGCACCATCAGGTCGGCGGGCAGTGACGGCAGCGTTTCCGGGGCGCCCGCCACCGCGACCTTGACCGTCCAGAACGGCCCGGTGCCGTCGAGTACGCGCCGGTCCTGCTCCGGTGTCTCCAGCGCCATCGTCCGCCACGGCTCACCAAGGCAGGTGACGCCTGCCTTCCGTACCGTGGCGACCAGTTCGGCCGCGGCCTCCGTGATGATCTCCTCGGCCCGGTCCCACTCCTGCGCGTCCCGGCCCAGCGGTGTGCCCGGCACGAGCCGCGCCACCACAGTCGTCGCCGGCACGTGCCGCAACCGCGGTGCGGGCTGCGCCTCGAAGACGGCGCGGGCGGCAGCGATCGCGTCCGCCTGAGCCTGACGTTCCCGGCGGACCTCGTCGCTGTGCCGGTCGAGCAGGGTGAGCGCCTGGTCCGGTTCGTCGAGGGCACGCCGGACGAGCTTCACGCTCATCCCGGTGTCCCGCAGCAGCGTGATCAGCATTGCGCGTTCCACCTGCTCGAAGGCGTACGAGCGGTGGCCGGTCCGGTCGTCGACCTCGGCGGGCACGAGCAGCCCTTCGGCGTGGTAGAAGCGCAGCGCCTGCGGCGACAGGTGACACATCTGGCTGAACTCGCTGATCGACAACATGATCCCAGCCTGCCCCCTTCAGTAACCGCAAGGGCAAGCGCCGCCGCCTAACGCTGGGGCAGCCCGGCGGCGGCCGCGATCGTCTCGACCGCCTGCTCCAAGCCGGTGCTCTCCGGGAGGACGAGTTCGCCGGGCCAGCCCAGGATGTCGTGCGCGGCGTACCAGCCGCTCATCTGCTCGGCGGTGAACTCACCGGCCTGCGGGCGGGTCAGATGCCGGCGCAGCGTCTCGGCCAGCGACACGTCGAGGTAGCAGAACAGCGACCGCCCCCGGTGGCCGTCCCGCAGCGAGGTCAGCATGTCGCGGTAGCGGCCGGTGTACAGGATGCCCTCCAGGACCACGTGGTAGCCGTGGTCGAGCGCGAACCGGACGGTCTGCTCGATCAGGGCGGGCGCGACGCCGCCGGGCGTGTCCCGTTCGCGCAGGACGACGCGGCGCAGGTAGTCCTGTTCGACGAGGGCGCATCCCCGGCCGTGCCGGTGTCGTAGCTCACGGGCGATGCTGCTCTTGCCCGAGCCGGAGTTGCCCCTGATGCAGACGAGGACCGTGTCCGGGCTCCCGGTGGTCTCAGCGGGCACGGCGCCTCCCTGGCTTCGGCTGCCGCGGTCGGATGCCGACGGCGGCGGTCGCCCGCCGGCGCTGCCCCTGGCAGTCCGACGGGCGACCCGGCCCGGGCGCTCCGGGCTACTAGGCCCGGGTGATCACCAGGAACGCGTACCCGATCACCTTCGTGCCGTCCCAGTTGTACATGGGGCGGCACGCCTGCGGCTTCGTCCACGACGACTGGTACTTGGGCCGGGCTTCGTTGCAGGCCTTCAGGGTCGGGTAGGTCGGGCTCGAGTAGTCCGCGTACGCGGGCACGCCCAGACCGAGCACCAGGGCGCCCGCGACCGAGGTGGCGGCGACGAGGCTGCGGATCCGCGGCCGTCGGAAGGCTTTCACGTCTTCTCCCATTCTCATCATCGTCGCTCGACCGTCCATCGTGGTCGCACGACCATGATCAGCTTAGGTCGGCGGCACAAGGCGCCCCCACGGGCCGGTTCCACCCCGCCACCAGGCTGGCCGCGTTCGGTGGAACGTCATGGGTGCCTCCAGGCCCGTTTGACACCCATGGTGTTCCACCCACGGGCGTCGCCCTGGCGCGCGCCCGACCCGCCGGTCGGCGACGTACGCGAAAAAGGCCCCGAGCGGCGTGGAAAGCCTGCTCAGGGCCTTGCTCGTTGGTGCGCCGCCAGGGACTCGAACCCCGAACCCGCGGATTAAGAGCCAGCGTCGAATCGATGCCTCGCGTGCCGGTGCGTCCCACCAGTCCACGCATCGCAGGCTTCGACTGACCTCACCGGACGCACATACCTAGCAATCCACGCGGCGCCGATCCTGTCCGCGGCGACCGAGCACCCGCTGAGCACCCGGATGTGCGGCCATCCAGGGCCGTGGGAGTGTCAGCCATGAGCGGTCGATCAACCGTTACTTCTATACGCCCTCGCCGGGCTGCCTTCGCCGTGAGGACTCGGACAGGCGAGCAGGGTTACGCCGCAGGCGACTCGGGAATGCGCCAGATGATCCGAAACCGTTCGTCGTCGGGAAGTCCGTGCGTGCCTACCGGGCTGATCTGTTTGATCAAGTATCCGAAGACCATCTGATGTGCCTCCTCCGACACCTCGTCCCAGGTGTCCGGAGTCACGATCATTACCTCGCGCATCAAGCTCAGATCCGACTCGTTCTCCAGCATCTCCGCCCGGTCTTCCCGGTCCATCGACTCGTCGGCACGCATGGCACGGATCGACTCCGCGAGGAGGTTCGGCTCGCGACCAAGGCGCCTCAGAATCTCCTGACAGCCGTACTGGTAGGCCGCGTATGCCTCCAGGGCCTCCCGGTCGGGATTACCGTAGCCGTACGGCACACCCTCGTCCGCCCCGACGTAGTCACCCTTCAGCGTGAGCAGCAGGACCCGCATCGCGTGTTCAACCCCTTGCTCCTCGATAAGCTGTGCCATCCCGTGAACCCATTGATCCTCGGATATCAGTGGTTCGTGCGGGGCTGCGAGCGAGGGGTGGATTTCGATGGCGCTGAAAGGATTGATCAACACGCCCATGACCAGTTCTGGCGTCCATTTTCCGTCCTCGCCACCCCAGCCGCCGTTGACAAGCTCCTGGAACGACTTCAGCGCGCCGGATTCCCCTTCGCCGATCGCGCGCCACAGCGTTAGGAACCTGGCTGTCTCGGACTTCTCGTTCCGGGGCGGACTGCACAGTCCGGCCAAGGCCACGACGATGTCGTGGACAGTCTCCCAGCGAGGCACCCGTATCCCGGTGATCGCGGAGCGCACGGTCTCGTGGCTCGCGGCTGACAAACGGTCTTCTCGGCGACCGATGAGCTCGCTCACCTTCCGGAAGCTCAACCGGCCCGCCGAGCGGCGCAGCTCCTGCAGCGCTTCTGCTAACTCTCGCTGTCGACCTGCGGGCTGAGTGGGGGCACTGGAAGTGGCCAAGGGATCCCTCCCTGTTCAGGGTGTCAAGTTCCGCCAGCGAAGTAGCAGGCGTGAGCTAGGGCCGAGTCAATATTCGTCAAGTTTGCCGGTCCGCTCGCCAAGACGTGACTCGCGGCCGATTGGTGAGGTGAGCATGGAGAAGGCGCCGACGGAGCGCCGTCGTCCGAGGAGTTGCCGCGCATGCACATCCCTTCCTACGCCCGTGACTCGATCCGCGCCGCCGTACTGCGCAACGTGCCTACGTCTCGGCAGGCGGGCGGCTTGGACTGCTGTCTGTGCGACAAGCCGTTCGGTGAGGACCTTGCTTCCGTACCGCTCGGGCCGACACCGACGTCCGGGCTGTTCGCGTGCCGGCCCTGTCTGACCCGGTCAGTCGCCCAGGCGCGACAGGCCCGCGACGCCGCGCTCGCCCAAGGCGCCGAGCGCGCCCGGGCGGAATCCGCGTACTGGATGCCAGTACGCGAGCGCCATGTTGCCCGCCTTACCAGCGTGCGGCAGGCCGGTGAGGCCGTGGCCAAGTTGGCCCGGAGCGGGGATACCGCGGCGATACGTATCGCCTGGCTACTGGTCTCGCTGGAGTCCGCGTACACCTGGGTTCCCGAGGCTCCGGAACCACCGGCCGCTGTGGATCGTAAGGATCCAGAGATGGAGAACGAGGCCTTCCACCTCGACCTGGCCATGATCACGGCGCGGGAGGCGGTGGCGGAGCGGCTGGCCTATCACCTGATTAACGAGGGGCACCCTGAGGAGCCCAAGATGTGCGAGGAGTTCGAATGCCCGGAAGACTGCTCGGGACGCCACGACTCCACGCACATCGACTGCGGGCCGGACGCCATCTTCGATGATCTGGCGGAGCACGGCGTCACCATTGAGCAGCCAGAACACGATCCCGTGTTACCTCGGCTTGCAGCCCTCTGTAGGAAGACTCGGGCTGAGCAGGAGCATTCGCCGCTTCCGGATTTCGAAGAGCAGGCTGCGGCCGTTCTGGCGCATCTCGGGATCGCTGCGGAGGACACCGATGCCCTAGTGAGCGCGGCGGCGGTCGGCCTGGTAGCTGACGCCTGGCGCGACGGTCCGCTTAACGCGATCCACGCGGACGACAACGGGCCAAACGATGGGGAAACCTTCGCCCAGAGCGTCGATCTGTACCGACGTGCCCGCGCGGCGCTGATGGCCGCGCGAAACGACGGGCCCGAGGCACTGCTCGCGTTCGTGGCCGTCGCCTCGGACAAAGACCTTCCGTGGGCCGGGGGCTCCCGCTTCGCGCTGCGGTCGATGTCTGACGGTGTGCCAGGGTTCGTCCAGCACGTCAACGACCAGGTCTGGTTCACCACGAAGGTGATGCGGGAGCGGGGTTGGCGCGCCGCTTTGCTACACCGAGCGGCTTCGGCCGCGCTCAAGGCTCCCGCTCATTTCGGAATGCCACGCTGGCCCAGCGTCGTCGCCTCTGCGATGGAACGTCTCGCCCTGCTGGATCGTTCCGGCGCGCCCGAGGCGCTAGCGGACCTCGCGGCAGTGGAGACCTCATTGCTCGAAGCACCAGATCAGCTGGGGGCAGCCGCTCTCGACTGGATTTCTCGCCAGGCGCTGCTCGGCTGGTGCGCCCCGTGAGCTGGGACAACCTAAGCCTGATCATCCTTGCGGCCTTTGGTTGCCTCACGCTCCTGCTGACGCAAGTGAGCGAGTTGTTGTCGAAGCTACCGCAGATCATCCGTGCCTGTCGGCAGGTACGGAACGAACTGCGCAACAGGACGGATCATGACTGCCAGAACGCCTCGCGGAAGGTTGACGGAGGTCCCCCCTGGAATGCGCACACCGGGCTATGCCGCGATCGGATGCAACGAAGTCGGTGTGAGCTCCCTTCCTCGTCGGCGGATCTGTGATAGCCAAGCGCGGAGTGGCGGCATCCGCCGAAATGCGGCGCACTGGTTTTCGGCCTCGGTGGCCCAACTGGGGACTGCGTAGTTTTTCGTGTTTGACCTGGGTGTGGTCCGTTGGACAGAACGTTGGTCCTGTCCGGGAAGGACCAGTCCATGGCAGACGAGAAGAACAGTGTTCAGCTTCCGCAGCTGTCGGCGGCGGAGGTGGAGTTCGCGCAGCAGTTGGTCGAGCAGGCCCAGGCCGGCGGAGTCTCGTTGGTCGGGCCGGGTGGTCTCCTCGTGGGGATCACCCGCACGGTCCTCGAGTCAGCGCTCGGTGCGGAGCTGGGTGCTCATCTCGACGAGGCCGGTGACGACGAGGCGACCGGCCGACGGGTCAACATTCGTAACGGGCACGGTGCGAAGACGATGCAGACCGAGGTCGGGCCGGTGCGGATCCAGGTACCGCGGGATCGGGCGGGTTCGTTCACGCTGCGGATCGTGCCGAAGCACGCCCGCCGGTTGGGCGGGTTCACCGAGGCGATCTGTCGCTGTATGCCAAAGGGCTGATGACCGGGAGATTTCCGCTCATCTGGCCGATGTGTATGACGCCGAGGTGTCCCGGGAGTCGGTCAGCCGGGTCACCGACAGCGTCGTGGAGGAGATGGAAGCCTGGCGGCAACGCCCCTTGAACCGCATCTATCCGCTGGTGTTCATTGATGCTCTGGTGATGAAGATCCGCCAGGGGCGGGTCGCGAACCGGCCGGGTCTACGGTTAAGCCAAGGCCCTCAACGCCCTGATCCTCGCCTACGGAGACCGGATCACCATCTAGCGATCTCGATCACACCACAGGCCCAAACGCGGTAATCGACACACTCCCCCGTCCCACCGACACCGCCCCGGTCCATCGGCTCCCGAGCACCCAGCGAGCAACCACTCGCCCTGCCGTACGCGAAAAAGGCCCCGACCGGCGTGGAACGCCTGCTCAGGGCCTTGCTCGTTGGTGCGCCGCCAGGGACTCGAACCCCGAACCCGCGGATTAAGAGTCCGCTGCTCTGCCAGTTGAGCTAGCGGCGCTCGCTGACAACGGGAAGAAGATTAGCACGCCCGCGGAGCCGGGTTCCAATCCGATACCGGGGTCCCCCCTTCGGACGAGCTTAACCGGCGAAAGCGACCAAAACGGTCAAAGACTTGAGCGCGGGGGCGGGTCAGATGGCGTCGATACGGCACGATGTCCGCCAGGCATGTGAGGACAGGGGTGGGCATGGGCAGGTTCTCGCGGGCCGGGGCGACGGTGGGCGCCCTGGTCCTCACGGCGTCGCTGGCACTGACCGGGTGCGGCGGCGGCGACGAGGGGAAGAAGCCGGCCTTCGAGCCCGGCCAGCAGCAGGTCGGCGGCGTCTCGGCCTCGGCGCCCGCCGACCCGAGCGCCGCCCCGACCGGCGGCGCCCCCGCGGCGGCGCTGACTGTCAGCCCGGCCGACGGCGCGGCGAGCCGGCCGGTCAGCACCGAGATCAGCGCCCGCATCCCGGGCGGCGGCACCGTGTCGAAGGTGGTGCTCGCCACCGCCGACGGCACCGCCGTCGCCGGACGGATGCGACGGGACGGGTCCAGCTGGGTGCCGTCGGCCGCGCTGAAGTACGGCACGAAGTACACCGCCACCGTCACCGGCGCCGGCAAGGACGGCCAGACGTACGAGGGCACCAGCACGTTCACCACGATGGCCAAGCCGAAGTCGATGATCGGCTCCGGGCTCTACCTGTTCAGCGACAAGACGTACGGCGTGGCCATGCCGGTGGTCGCCGAGTTCTCCCCGGGCATCCCGAAGAAGGACCGGGCCGCGGTGCAGAAGCGGATGTTCGTGCAGACGGACCCGCCGCAGCCCGGCGCCTGGCACTGGGTCGACAACGGCACCCAGGCGTACTACCGCGCCCCGGAGTACTGGAAGACCGGCACCACGATCACCGTACGGCTGGCGCTGGCCGGGATCCCGCTGAGCAACGGCCGCTACGGCAACATCGACCGGAGCGCCACCGCGAAGATCGGCCGCGCGTTCGAGATGACCGTCGACAACGCGACGAAGCGGATGACGGTCTCCGAGAACGGCACGGTGATCCGTACGCTGCCGGTGAGCCTGGGCAAGAAGAGCACCCCCTCCTCCAGCGGCACGATGGTGGTGATGGAGAAGAAGGAGTCCACCGTCTTCGACACCCGCAGCGAGCCGGACCCGGCCAACCGCTACGTCACCGAGATCGACTTCGCCCAGCGGATCACCTGGGGCGGCGAGTACATCCACGCCGCGCCCTGGTCCGAGGGCGTGCAGGGGCGCCGGAACGTCTCGCACGGCTGCGTCAACGTGTCGATGGCCGACGGGCGGTGGCTGTTCGGCAAGACGCTCGTCGGTGATCCGATCACGGTGAAGGGCACCGAGCGGCGCCTCGCCCCGGGCAACGGCTGGACCGCCTGGAGCTTGAGCTGGTCGGAGTTCGTCGCCGGCAGCGCGCTGCCGGTGCCGGAGGGCGGGCAGCCCGCCCCGTTCTGACCGTCGTACCGTGGTCGGACACGCCACCTCCCACGTAGCGCCGGTCGTCC
>NZ_JAGPXV010000211.1:0-8775 GCF_018070405.1 Micromonospora sp. D75 | reverse complement strand
GCCCCAGCCGGGCGCTGCCGGCCGGGTCGAACTCGGGCGGCTCGGCCAGCTTGCGGTTGGCGGCGGCCAGGGCCGGCGCGGACATGCCCAGCCCCCGGTCGGTGATCTCGATCGTGTAGCCGCCCGGCACGGTCCGGCCGGTGACGTCCACCCGGGTGCCCGGCGGGGAGTACGCGGTGGCGTTCTCGATCAGCTCGGCGAGCAGGTGGATCACGTCGCCGACGGCCCGGCCGAGCACCCCGGCCGACGCCACCTCACCCACGTCGACCCGGTCGTACGCCTCGACCTCGGAGATCGCGCCGCGCATCACGTCGACCGCGGCGACCGGCCGGCGCCAGCCCCGCCCGGGCGCGGCGCCGGCGAGGATGACCAGGTCCTCGGCGTGCCGCCGGAGCCGGGTCGCCAGGTGGTCGACCTGGAACAGTCCGGCCAGCTCGTCCGGGTCCTCGGTACGCCGTTCCAGCCGGTCCAGCAGCGCCAACTGCCGGTGCACCAGGCCCTGGCTGCGCCGGGCGAGGTTGAGGATCACCTCGTTGAACCCCCGGCGCAGGGTGACCTCGTCGATCGCGGCGCGCACCGCGGTACGCCGCACCTCGTTGAACGCGCGCGCCACCTGGCCGATCTCGTCGCCGCCGTGGTCCAGTTCGGGCGCCTCCCGGGCGACGTCGACCTCCTCGCCGCGGCGCAGCCGGGCGACCACGTCGGGCAGCCGCTGCTCGGCGACCTCGGTCGCGGCGGTGCGTACGCCGGTCAGCCGCCGGGCCAGCGACCGGCCGACCCGCAGCGCCACCAGCACGCAGACGACGATCGCGACGAGACCCAGCACACCGGCGGCGGCGAGCTGGACGAGGATCCGGGTGGCCATCGGCACCGACCGCTCGGCCAGGGCGTCCGCGCCGCGCAGCTCGAAGTCGCGCAGGCTCTGCCACACCTCGGCGTGGCCGGCCTCCCAGCCGGCCATGTCGAACCGGGCCGGCAACGCGGACGAGCGGATCAGGGTGTCCTGGAGCGCGCGCAGCTTGACGAACCCTGCGCCCTCGGTCAACCGCTGGTACGAGGTCCGTTCCTCGGACGGCAGCTCGGCGACCGCCGTCTCCGCCAGGAAACGCTGGTTCTCCAGGGTCCGGACCAGCTGCTCGTGCTCGCCGTCGGCGTACCGGCCCGCGATGACCGCGCCGGCCAGCAGCGCGTCGGCCTGGCCGAGCAGCTCGCGGGAGCGGCCCAGCGCGGTGAGCGCTGTGGCCTCCCGGTTGAGCTGGGCGTCGGGCAGCGCTGCCATCGCGCCGAACGCCTGGAACGCCGAACCGATCATCCCGCTGTAGAGGCCGACGGCACCGGACCGGTCCACCTTCCGGTCGTCGATGAAGGCGCGTCCGGCGGGCAGCGCGTCCAGTGCCGAGACCAGCTGGTCGAGGCGGCCGTCGAGCTGCTCGTCGGCGACGTCGCGCAGGGCCTTGCCGTCGACCTTGCGGCGCAGCTCGACGATCGCGTCGTCGGTGCGTACGCGCTGTTCCGCCAGGGCCGGCAGGGCGCTGCGGCCGGCGAGCTGGACCACCGACAGCCGTCGCTCCCGTTGCAGCTCCGCCACCACGCGCTCGCCGGGACGGCCGAGGTCGTAGAGAAGGGTACGGGCGGAGAGCAGATCGAGCGCGGGCCCGAAGGTGAGCGTGGTGGCGAAGATCCACAACGCCAGCAGCCCGGTCACCGGGCCGATGACCAGCGCGGTCAGCTTGGCGCGGATCGGCCAGTCACGGGTGTTCAATCAGACCTCGCCCGGGAAGGTGTCGCTCGGTGGCGCCGGCAGCGGCCGTCACGTTCGCCGGCCACGACGCCGGGCCCCGGCCCGGACGCCTTGGGCAGGATACGTAATCCGGGGCGGATGCACTACCGGCCGTCTCGGCTCTCACTACGGTCCGAGACGGGCACGGCGGGCGCAGTCGGACACCGGACCGGCACCGGACGGCGGTCGCGACACCGCTCCTTATTTCCCGACCGGGGCGGAAAGTGCCGCGCAACGGGATTGGCGATCACCCGCATGAGGGAATACCAGCGGGCGAAGGAGGAGCCATGTCGTCCACCCAGGTAATCGTCATAGTCATCGTCGTCCTCGTCATCGCCGCGCTCGCCGCGTTCGCCGTGGTCGCCAGCCGCCGCCGGGCGCTGCGGGAGCGTTTCGGCCCGGAGTACGACCGGGTCGTCGCCGAGCAGGACAGCCGCGGCGCGGCCGAACGCGAGCTGCGTGAGCGCGAGCGCCGGCACGCCGAACTGGAGCTGACCCCGCTGAGCCCGGAGTCCCGGGCCCGCTACGCCGCCGCCTGGGAAGAGCTGCAGGTGCGCTTCGTCGACTCGCCCACCGAGACCGTCGGCGAGGCGGACGAGCTGGTCAGCCGCCTGATCGCCGAGCGCGGATACCCCACCGGGGACTTCTCGGACCAGATCGCCCACCTCTCCGTCGAGCACGCCCGCACGCTCACCCACTACCGCGACGCCCACGAGATCCGGCAGCGCAACGAGCGCGGCGAGGCCGGCACCGAGGACCTCCGGCAGGCGCTCGTGCACTACCGGGCCCTCTTCGCCGACCTGCTCGGTGAGGACCCGGTGCCCACGTCGACGCCGCAGCCGGAGCAGCCGGAGCAGCCGGAGCAGCGCCACCCCGACCACGACCACGACGTCACGAGCCGCTGAGGAGGCCGCCGCCATGCGCCAGGAAGAGCAGCAGGTCACGCAGGACCACCCCGAGGCCGTCCGGTCCGCGCCGGTACCGGTGCCACAGCCGGGCGACCACGCCGGCCCCGGCCGGCACGACGCCGACCGGGCCGACGTGCCCGAGGACGCGCTCGACGACCGGGGCACCTTCGACGACCCGGCCGTCGCCGACGACCGGCGCGAACTCGGCGCCGACGACCGGCGCCACGACGGAATCGACGACCGGGGCGACGAGGTCGACGAGACCCGCGCGTACGACGCCGGTGAACTGAGCGACGCGGCCGACCGTACCGACGACGGGCGCGACGACGACGGGCGTCCGCCGTTCCACGAGCCGGCGCCGCTGCCGACGGCGTTCGGCGCGGCCACGGTGGGCGACGCGGTCGCCGCGTCGGCGCTGGCGAGCGGCCGTCCGCAGGACGAGCGCGACGCCCGCGACGAGGACACGGCCGTGCCGGGCGACGGCGCGCCGGGCCGGACCGACCCGCTGGACGACGAGCGGGCCGATCCGACGGCCGGGGACCGACTGCACGACCGCGACCGCTGGGACGCCGAGCACGCCGACGGCGACGCGGCGGTCGACGGCGACGCGCGGGCCAACGGTGTCGTCCGGGACGACGCGGCGGCCGACGGCGCGGTCGGGTACGGCAGCGCCGAGCCGGGCCTGGTCGACCCCGACGCCGAGGCGGTCCCCGCGGCCGACGAGGACGCCGACCGGCGCCACGACCACGTCGACGCGGGCACCGCGGCGGCGGGCGCGGCAGCGGCCGGCACGGCCCTGGGCGGGGCGGACCGGCCCACGCCGGGCGCGGTACCGGCCGACGCCGCGACGCTGTTCGCGCCGGAGGCGGCGCAGGGCTTCCGGGACCGCTGGCGCGACGTGCAGCTGCGCTTCGTGGACGACCCGCGCGCCGCGGTCGGCGAGGCCGAGTCGCTCGTCGAGGAGGCGATCGAGGCGCTCTCCACCGCCCTGCGCGAGCAGCGCACCCGGCTCGGCGCGTGGCAGGAGTCCGGCTCCACCGACACCGAGCAGCTCCGGGTGGCCGTGCGCGGCTACCGCGACTTCCTGGACCGCGTACTGGGGCGCTGAGGCCCGCCGCAGGACCCCACCGAGCCCCGGCCGGCGACCCGGCCGGGGCTCCGTCGCGCGCGGACCGGCCAGCAGGCATGAAACTTCGCAAACGGGGTACGTGCGGGCAGCGGTGCACACGAGGGGAGCACGGGCATGGGCGGCGGCGGCCTGCGTCTGGACATGAACGCGGTGGACTACCTGATCCTCGCGCTCTATTTCGTCACGGTGCTCGGCGTCGGTTTCGCCGCCCGGCGCGCGATCCGCACCAGCGTGGACTTCTTCCTCTCCGGCCGATCGCTGCCTGCCTGGGTCACCGGCCTGGCGTTCGTCTCGGCGAACCTGGGCGCGCTGGAGATCATCGGCATGGCCGCCAACGGCGCCCAGTACGGCATCATGACCGTGCACTACTACTGGATCGGCGCCGTACCGGCGATGGTCTTCCTCGGCATCGTGATGATGCCGTTCTACTACGGCTCCAAGGTCCGCAGCGTTCCCGAGTACCTGCGGCTGCGCTTCAACCGCCCCACCCACCTGCTCAACGCGATCAGCTTCGCGGTAGCCCAGGTGCTGATCGCGGGCGTGAACCTCTACGCGCTGGCGCTGATCATGCAGGCGCTGCTCGGCTGGCCGCTCTGGTTCGCGATCATCGTCGGCGCGGTGATCGTGCTGGCGTACATCACCGTCGGCGGGCTCTCCGGCGCGATCTACAACGAGGTGCTCCAGTTCTTCGTGATCATCGCCGGTCTGGTGCCGATCACGGTCATCGGCCTGGTCAAGGTCGGCGGCGTCAGCGGCCTGATGGACGCGGTCCGCGACTCCAGGCTCGGCGAGGCCGGCCTGCACGCCTGGGAGGGCACCGGCAGCACCGGCAACCCGCTCGGCGCGCACTGGCTGGGCATCGTGTTCGGCCTCGGCTTCGTGCTCTCCTTCGGCTACTGGACCACGAACTTCGCCGAGGTGCAGCGCGCGCTGTCCGCACGGAACATGAGCGCCGCCCGGCGTACGCCGATCATCGCCGCGTACCCGAAGCTGCTCATCCCCGCGGTCACCGTGATCCCCGGCCTGATCGCCCTGGTCACCGTCAAAGGTCTGGGCGCCGACGACGGCGACCTGGTCTACAACAACGCGATCCCGCTGCTCATGCGCGACCTGCTGCCCAACGGCGTGCTGGGTATCGCGGTCACCGGCCTGGTGGCCTCGTTCATGGCCGGCATGGCGGCCAACGTCAGCGGGTTCAACACCGTCTTCACGTACGACATCTGGCAGGCGTACTTCCGGCGCAACGAGTCGGACGAGCACTACGTGAAGGTGGGCCGGCTCGCCACAGTCGGCGCGGTGGTGATCGGCATCGGCACCGCGTTCATCGCGGCCGGGTTCAGCAACATCATGAACTACATCCAGGCGCTCTTCTCGGTGTTCAACGCCCCGCTCTTCGGCACCTTCATCATCGGCATGTTCTGGCGGCGGATGACGCCGCTGGCCGGGTTCTGGTCGCTGCTGTCCGGCACCGTCGTGGCCACCGCCACGTACCTGCTCTACAAGGGCGGCGTGATCAGCTTCAACTCGGACCTGGAGGAGAGCTTCTGGGGCGCGGGCCTGGCCTTCGCCACCGTCGCGGTGGTGGCCGCGATCGTCACGCCGCTGACCCGGCCGAAGACCGACGACCAGCTGACCGGGCTGGTGTACGGCCTCAGCGACACCGCGCTCGCCGACGACTCGCTGGCCGGCGACGCCGCCTGGTACCGCTCCCCGGTGCTGCTCGGCGTCGTCGCCGTGATCCTCGCCGCCCTGTTCTACATCCCGGTCTTCTAGAGGAGGGGACGCACGCCATGACAGACGACGCGGACCGCAACTACCAGGGCGGCGAGGCGCACGACCCGCTCGTCGACGAGACCGAGGACGCCCGCGAGGCCCGCTCGGCGGCGGCCCGGCTGTTCGACATCCGCCGGGTCATCGGCGGCCTGTTCGTCGCGTACGGGCTGATCGTCGGCCTGATGGGGCTCTTCGACACGTCCGCCGAGATCGACAAGGCACAGGGCCTGCGGATCAACCTGTGGGCCGGCGCGGCGATGTTGGGGTTCGGCCTGCTGATGCTGCTCTGGCAACGGCTGAGCCCGACCGAGACGCCGGAGCCCGGCCACGACGACGCCTGACCGTCCGCATGGCGCGGCCCGCACCGGGTACGCCCAGGGGATCACGCGAAGGGACAGGAGGGCAGCAGCATGACCGATCGTGACCGCGGTGGCGAGCGGCCGCTCGAGGAGACCCCCGAGGTGGCCGCGGCGGTGGACGACGACAGCACGGTGCCCCAGTTGCGCGCCGGCGGCGTCGACCCGGACAGCCCCACCTTCACCGAGCCCGACGGCGCGGTGGCCGACACCGGCTCGCCGAACATCATCGGTGACCCGTACGCGGCCGGGACCGGCGCGACCGGCACCGGCACGGGCGCGGCGCCGGACGGCATCCGTACCGGCGCCGAGCAGCCCTGGGACCCGGAGGACCTGGTGATGGCCCGGGGCCAGGACATGACGCCGGAGAACCTGGAACGGGCCCGCCACGACCTGCACGAGCTGGGCCGGGCCGCGATCGAGCGTACGGTTCCCTGACCCGGACGCCCGAGGCCCCCTGGTCGACGTGGGCGTCGACCAGGGGCCCGGGGAACCCGCGCGGGCGGTGCCTCACTCCCGCCGCCGCGGGTGGTACGGCCGCGGCTCAGGAGAGCGGCGGGTACGCGTTCTGCATCAGCTGCTGGAACTGGGCGGCGAACCACGCGCCGGAGATCGGCGCGTCCGGCAGGGCACCGGACATGCTGTTGCCGTTGCGGGCGTTACCGGTGTAGGTCGGGTCGCACATCCGGTCGAAGCCCTTGCCCTCGTTGTTCGGGATCTCCTTGCTGGAGCCGTCCGACTCACCCGGGGGCTTCACCCAGACGTAGGCGTCGATCCCGGGCTCCGGGTTGGCCTGCGGCCGCTCGCCGAGACCCGCGCCGGCCTGGTTGCACCAGTTGCCGGTGTGGAAGCGGCGGTCGACCCGGCCACCGTCGACGTAGGCGTCCACGCTGGTCGACGGGCCGGGGCCGGTCGGCCGGGCGGAGCCGCCCCAACCGTTGCGGGAGGTGTCGATCAGCATGCCGATGTTGCTGTCGAAGCCGATCGAGACCAGCTTCTGCCGGAACGCCTGGGCGAACGACAGCTCGTCGAGGTACTGGTTCCAGTCGGCCCACTTGGACTGCCGCACGGTCTGGCCGTTCACCGTGTCGGTGATCTTGACGTACGGCTCCTTCAGCGCGGAGTAGTTCGCCGTGTTGACGATGAAGCCCGCCACGTTGGCGACGGTGCTGCCGGAGGCGACCGCGGCGGCCTTGAGCTGGTCGGCGACCGGGCCGAAGTTGCTGTCCCAGCCGATCCAGCCGTGGTGGGCGGCGTCGATGTAGTTGTAGACGTTGCCGATCGCACCCAGCTTCGCCAGGGCGTAGCCGACACCGTTCACGTACGCGCCGTTGGCCTTCACCGTGTCACACATGACCGTGCCGCCCGCGTTGCCCGAGGTGTTGGTCACCAGGTTGGGCAGCGAGTCGATCTCGATGATGTTGACGATGCGCAGGTTCCGGTACTTCGAGTCGCCCTGGATCGCGGCGATCGGGTCGATGTACTCGGCCTTGTAGCGGGGCAGCTCGTCCGGGCCCAGCTCGCCGTTCGAGGCGAGCGCCGAGCAGTCGCGGCCGGGCAGGTTGTAGATGACGAACTGGATGTAGCCGGCGCCCTGGGCGAGCGCGGCGTCCAGGTGGTCACGGACGCCCATCGCGCCGTTGGAGCTGCTGTCCGGCGTGCCGTTGATGGCGGCGATCCGGTCGATCCAGACCGCGGTCGGGTTGTTCGACACCCGGTTGCCGCCGGACACCGACTCGGCCTTGGCCTTCCACTCGGGGTTCACGTACCCCTTCACCCCGGCGTACGGGTTGTCGACCCGCTGCCCGGGCGGCGGCTGCGACGTCGGCGGGGTCGACGTCGGCGGCGTGCTCGTGGGCGGGGTGCTGGTCGGCGGCGTGCTGGTGGGCGGCGTGCTCGTCGGCGGGGTGCTGGTGGTCGGCGTGCCGCCGTTGCAGACCGTGCCGTTCAGCGTGAACTGGGTCGGCTTGGGGTTGCTGCCGCTCCAGGAGCCGTTGAAGCCGATGGTGGTGCTGGCGCCGCTGGCGAGCGACCCGTTGTACGACTCGTTCTGCGCGGTGACGTTCTGGCCGCTCTGGGACCACCGCGCGGACCAGCCGTTCACCACCCGCTGCGAGCTGTTCGGGAAGGTGAAGCCGAGGTTCCACGAGGTGAGCGCGTCACCGATGTTCTTGATGGTCACGGTGCCGGTGAATCCACCGGGCCAGTCGCTGGTCGTGTAGGTCACGCTGCACTGGGTGGCGGCCTGCGCCGCGGTGACCGGGAGGGTCACCAGTCCACCGGCTACCAGGACGCCGGCGCTGGTCAGCGCGAGCGCCCGGTTCCGGCCGGACAGCCTTCTCCACAGATTCATGCCACTGATCTCCTTGGGCGAGACCGGATCCGCGTACGGCCCGGCGCAAATGGCGGCGGCGGTCGCCCTGCGGGAACGACCGTGCGCGCCACTGGTTACTTCGGGGGACGCCCGACCCGGACGGGCGTTGGGGGTGGTGGTGCCGACCGGTCCGCAGGACCGGCCGATGGAGCCGGACGTCGGCCGGTCAACCGGCTGCCCTCGACGTCTGAGCTCGCGGTGTGGCTCCCCGAACCGCGTGCAGCGATTCTTGCATGGGAGCGCTTCCATGGCAATGCCTCGATGCGCCTCGCGGCCCACCCTACCGCCCGCCCCGACCCCGCCCCGCTCACCGCGCGCCCGGACCCCGCTACACCAGCCGGGCTCGCCGCCAACCACCCGCGGGCACCACCTCGCCGCGCTCCCCCTCACGCCGGGCGGCGGACCGTCCCGCCTCCGCCTCGGCCGGGTGGAACCCCCAGGGTGTGAAAACGGCC
>NZ_JAGPXV010000210.1:0-8777 GCF_018070405.1 Micromonospora sp. D75 | reverse complement strand
CTCGGACCCGACTTCGTCACCTGCTCCGGCTCGAAGTTCCAGTGCGGGCCGCTCGGCACCGGGCTGCTCTACGTCCGCAACAAGGTCCACCCCGAGCACAACCCGCTGCCGCTGCCGACGTTCTGGCCGGTCATCTCCACCTGGTACCCGATGATGGGCGCCCCGCCACCGCGTACCACCACCCGGGTGGAGAGCTACAACATGGGCGACTACCTGCAGAGCGCCGGCAGTGCCAGCATCGCCCGGGGCGCCGCCCTGGCGAAGGCGTGCGAGCTGTGGGACCGCATCGGCCGGGACCGGATCGAGCGGCACGCGGTGGCGCTCGGCGCGCACACCCGCGCCCGGATCGTCGAGCGGTTCGGCGTCGAGTCGCTGTACTCACCGCTCACCGACGACCGGCTGACCGCGCCGCTGGTGGCGTTCAACCCGTTCCCCGACCGGGCCGACGGCTGGAACATCACCAAATTCGCCCGCCTCGTCGACGAGCTGGAGAGCCGGCACCGGATCTGGACCCGGTGGACCGAGTTCGACGTCGCCGGCTCACCGCACCAGCACTACGCCGCCCGGATCTGCACCCACCTCTACAACACCGCCGAGGAGGTCGACCTCGCCGTCGACGCCATCGCCGACCTCGTCCGGGAGCTGTCATGACCGTCGCCCCGTACCGGCCGGAGCCGGCCACCGCGCGGCGGCGCGGCGGCGTGCTGCGGGTGGTCGCGCCCACCGACGCCGCACCGCTGGACCCCAGCTGCGCCCCCGCGTCGGCGGCCCCGTTCGTCCGGCTGCACACCCGGCAGCTCGTCACCTGGCAGACCGCCCGGGACGTCCGCGACTGGCAGGCCGTCACGTCGGTGCCCGACCTCGCCCTGGAGGTCCCCTCCACCTGGAACGCCGGGCTCGGCGCCAGCCACCGCAGCTACGTGTTCCACATGCGCCCCGGCGTCCGCTGGGACACCCCCGACCGGCGTCCGGTCACCGCGCACGACGTGGTCCGCGGCTTCAAACGGATGTGCAACCCGGTCCGGCCCTCACCGTCGCTCGCGTACTTCGCGAGCACCGTGCGCGGCCTCGCCGACTTCGCCACCGCCTGGGCGGCGGAGGCCACCCACCGGGCCGGGGACGCGGCGACGCTGGCCGCGTACCAGAACGCGCACGAGATCCCCGGCGTCTTCGCGCTCGACGACGAGACGCTCGTCATCGAGCTGGCCCGGCCGGCGCTGGACTTCGTGCACATGCTCGCGCTGCCCGCGGCGTCGGCGGTGCCCGTCGAGCACGACGCGTTCGTCCCCGGCAGCCCCGAGGCCGCCGCCCACCTGCGCGCCAACGGGCCGTACCGGGTGCGGCGGCACCGGCCCGGCGAATGGGTCGAACTGGTCCGCAACCCGGCCTGGGAGCCCGCCGCCGACCCGTACCGGCGGGCCGAGGCCGACCGGGTGGAGCTGCGCCTGAGCGACGGCGCCGGCCGCGCCGACGCGGAGCCCACCGACGCGCCGGCCGAGGTGCCGGTCGCGCCCGCAGTCGGCGGGCTGCCGGCCGCCGAGCCGGTCGACGGCGACGGCGCCCTCGGCTGGGCGCTCGACCCGTACCTCCTGCTCAACCTGCGCGACCCGGTCTGGGCCGACCCCCGGGTACGGCAGGCCGTGGCGCTCGCCGTGGACAAGGCCGCGGTGGCCGACCTGTACCGGCGGCACCGCCCCGGCGTGCCGGTACGGATCGCGGGCTCGCTGATCCCGCCGGGCAACGCCGGGCACGACACGGCCGATCCGTACCCCACCGGTGATCCGGCGCGGGCCCGCGAACTGCTCGCCTCGGCGGGCCACGCCGACGGCACGCCGCTGGTCCTGATCCACCCGCACTCCGGCCTCGGACCCGAGGTGGCGCACGCCTGCGCGAGCGACCTCACCCGGGCCGGCCTGCCGACCCGGGCGGTCGGGCTCGCCGACGCCGCGTACACCGAGGCGCTGCGCGCCCCCGCCACCGCCGGCGGCTGGCAGCTCGCGGTGGCGGCGCGCGTACCCGACTGGCTGGAGCACAACGGGCGGGTCTTCGCGCAGGCGATGCTCCAGGCGACCCCGGTGCCCGGCGGCGCCAACCACGGCGGCTACGCCGCACCCGAGGTGGACGCGCTGATCGAGCGGGCGCTCGACGCGCCGGAGCCGTGGCGGGCCGACGCCGCCTGGCGGGCCGCCGCGGAGCGCGCGGTCGCCGACGTGGCGGTGGTGCCGATCCTGCACCGGGCGCCGGTGGCCGCGCCGAGGCGACCGGACCGGGTCGACGGGATCGCGCCGCTGCCCCCGCAGGGGTACGCGGTGGACCTGACCGCCGCACGCCCGGGGGTGGACGAGTGAACCCGCTGGTCCGCGACTACCTGCTGCTCGGCCTGCGCCTCGGCCGGCTGGTCGACGGGCTCGTCGACTGCTACTACGGTGACCCGGCGCTGCGCGACCAGGTCGCCGCCGAACCGCCGCCCGACCCCCGCGAGCTGTCCCGCCAGGCCGGCCGGACGCTCGCCGCCCTCGGCGACAGCGACCTCGAACCGGCCCGCCGCCGGTACCTCACCGCCCAGCTCGCCGCGCTGCGCGCGGTCGCCGACCGGCTCGCCGGCACGCCGATGTCGTTCCGGGACGAGGTGCGCGCCTGTTACGACGTCGACGTGACCCGCACCCCGCCGGAGCGGTACGCGGCGGTGCACGACGAGATCGACGCGCTGCTGCCCGGGCCGGGACCGCTCGTGGACCGGGTGGAGGAGTTCTACCGGCGCAACACCGTCCCGCCGGAACGGCTGCACCGCTGCGTGCAGGCGGTCTCCGACGCGCTGCGCGAGCGGACCCGGGACCGGTTCGGCCTGCCCGGGACCGAGCGCGTCGAGTACACGGTGGTCCGGGACGCGCCGTGGAACGCGTACAACAGCTACCTGGGCGGCTTCCGCTCCGCCGTGGCGCTGAACGCGGCGAGCGGCCGGTCGGTGGCCGCGCTGCCGATCATCGTGGCGCACGAGTCGTACCCCGGCCACCACACCGAGCACTGCCTGAAGGAGGCCGGCCTGGTCCGCGACGGCGGCCAGGACGAGCACACCATCGCCCTGGTCGACACACCCCGGTGCCTGGTCACCGAGGGCCTGGCCGAGGCGGCGGTCGACGCGGTGCTCGGCCCCGGCTGGGGCGAGTGGACCGCCGGCATCCTGGCCGGGGAGGGCGTCCACGTCGAGGGCGAGCGGGTCGAGCGGATGCGCGGCCTGATCGTGCGCCTGCTGCCGGCCCGCATCGACGCCGCCCTGCTCCTGCACGACGAGGGCGGCGACCGGGCGGAGGCACTTGCCTACCTGCGGCGGTGGATGCTGCTGCCACCCGACCGGGCCGAGCAGATGGTCACGTTCGCCGCCGACCCGCTGTGGCGCGCGTACTCAGTCACCTACTCCGAGGGCGGCCGGCTGGTCGACGCCTGGCTGGCCGCCCGCGAGCCGGACACCAGCCTCGCCGACCGCTTCGACACGCTGCTGCGGGAGCCGCTGCTGCCGTCGCAGCTGCGCGCCGACGTGGCGGGGACCGCAGAGACGACGAAAGGTGTGTGTCGATGAACGGCGGCCAGCCCCGGTACGGGGGAATCCTGCGGCTCTACGGGCCCGGCAGCATGGACCATCTCGATCCGGCCTGCGCCTACTACATGCTCGGCGGGCAGATCATCCGGCTCTTCGCCCGCCAGCTGTTCACCTACCGGCCGGTCGCCGACCTGCGCGACCCGTCGGCCGTCACGCCCGTGCCCGACGTGGCCGAGGCGGTGCCGACAGTGGACAACGGCGGCATCAGCGCCGACCACACCCGCTACACGATCCGGCTGCGCCCCGGCGTGTACTGGGACACCGACCCGCCCCGCGAGGTGACCGCCGGGGACTTCGTGCGCGGCTTCAAGCGGATGGCCAACCCGGTGTTGCAGGCCGGCGGGATCGGCTACTTCACCAGCACCATCCGGGGTATGGCCGAGTACTGCGACGCGTACGCCGCCGCGATCACCTCGGCCGAGCCGGCCGCCGCCGAGCTGGCCGCGTTCCAGAACAACCACGAGATCGCCGGCGTCCGCGCCGTCGACGACCGGACGATCGTCTTCGACCTGATCCGCCCGGCGGTGGACTTCCTGCACATCCTGGCGCTGCAGTGCGCCTCCGCCGCCCCGGTCGAGTACGACGAGGTGCTGCCCGACAGCGCGGAGTTCCGGCGGCGGGTGCGCTCCAACGGGCCGTACCGGATCACCCACTACGCCCACGGCGAGTCGGTGCGGCTGGACCGCAACCCGGTGTGGCGCAAGGCGTCCGACCCGGTGCGCCAGCAGTACCTGGACGGGGTCGAGGTGACCATGGAGATCGCCAGCCCGCAGCAGGTGGGGGAGGTGATCGACAGTGGCCGCGCCGACCTGTCCTGGGCGTCACCGATCACCGAGCCGTACGACGTGGCGCCCACCGACCCGGGCAACGACCTCGGCTACGCGCTCAACCCGTACCTGGTGTTCAACCTGCTCAGCCCGAACGCCGACCGGGCGATGAGCAAGCTCAAGGTGCGCCAGGCCATCGCGTACGCGATAGACAAGGCGGCGATCGCCGAGATCTACCACGGCCTGGAGGCCGGGACGGTGATGTTGTCCGGGCACACGGCGATCCCGCCCGGCAACGACGGGCACGTCGACTTCAACCTGTACCCGACACCGGGGGACCGGGGCGACCCGGAGCGCTGCCGGGCGCTGCTGGCCGAGGCGGGCTACCCGGACGGGCTCACCCTCACCGCCGTGCACCGGGACGTGGACGCCAACCCGGAGGTGGCCCGCTCCTACGCCGCCGACCTGGAGAAGGGCGGCATCAGCGTCCGTCTGGTCTCGCTCGGCCACGCCGAGTACTACCAGTTCCTGCGCGACCCGGCCAACGCCCGCGCCGGCGCCTGGGACATCTCCGCCCCGTCCTGGACGCCCGACTGGTTCGGCCCGAACGGGCGCACCTACGTCCAGCCGATGTTCCAGACCAACACGTCCCGCGGCACCAGCAACTACGGCGGTTACAGCAATCCGGAGGTCGACCGGCTGATCGAGGAGGCGCTCGGCGCCACCGACCGGGCCCGCGCCACCGAACTGTGGCACCAGGTCGACCTGTGCGTCATGCGGGACGCCGCGATCGTGCCGATCCTCGTGCACGCCCCGACCATCCCGCACCGCAAGGGCCGGCGGGTCCGCAACGCGATCGCCATGCCCACGGTGGACCGCTGGTTCGACCTGTCCAACCTCTGGCTGGAGGAGTCCGCATGACCACGGCAGACGCATCGACGGACCTCGGACTGATCCCCGGCGCGGACGGCCCGCGCCGCGGCGGCACGCTCACCCTGGTCGGCGCGGGCGACGTCGACCACCTCGACCCGGCGCTGGCGTACCACACGGTGACCCGGGGGATCGTCCGCGCGTACACCCGGCAGCTGGTCACCTACCCGTCGACCCGCGACCACCGGCGGGCCGGGGACCTGGTGCCGGACCTGGCGGTGGCGGCGGACGGGCCGTACGACGCCGAGGGCCGCCGCTACCGGTTCACGCTGCGCGACGGGCTGCGCTGGGACCTGCCCAACGGACCCCGGCCGTTGACCGCCGCCGACGTGGTACGCGGCATCAAGCGGCTGGCCCACCCGATGGCGCCCAGCCCCGGCCTGCCCTACTACCTGAGCACCGTCGAAGGGCTTGCCGAGTTCCGCGACGACCTGCTCACCCTGCCCCGCGACCTCAACGTGGTGGCGCCCTACCTGGAGACTTCCTCAACCTCCTGGCGTTGCCGTTCGCCTCCCCGGCGCCGGAGGAGTACCTCTGGTTCGTGCCCGGCAGCCCCGAGCTGGACCAGCGACTCGGCTCGATCGGGCCGTACCGGATCACCGCCTACGAGCCGGACCGGCTGATCACGCTGGAGCGCAGCCGCACCTGGGACCCGGCCACCGACCCGGTCCGTGCCGCCCACGTGGACCGCATCGAGGTGCGGCAGGGGCTGGACGAGAAGACCTGCCACGACATGGTCATCCTCGGTGACGCCGACATGTTGTGGGACATCCAGCCGCTGACCGAGCGGCTGCCGGAGATGTTCGCCGCCGGGGACCCCCGGCTGGAGGTCTGCCCGGCCGGTCTGTTCAGCCCGTACCTGGTGATCAACGTGCTCAGCCCGAACGAGGGCGGTGCGCTGGGCCGCCGGGAGGTCCGGGAGGCGTTGCAGTACGCGATCGACAAGACCGCCGTGGCCGAGGTCTGGGGCGGGCGTCGCCTCAACGACATCGCCGAGCAGATCCTGCCGCCGCTGTGCCGCGCGCACCGGCCGTTCGCGCCGTACGCGGCGAACGACGGCGCCGGCGACCCGGAGCTGGCCCGCCGGCTGCTCGCCGACGCCGGCTACCCCGACGGGCTCACGTTGAAGCTGGTCTACCGGGACCGGGACATCCACCCGGAGACCGCGCGGGTGGTCCGGTCCGCCGCCGCCCGGGCCGGCATCACCCTCGACCTCGTCCCGGCCGGCATCACCGAGCTGTTCGGCACATACCTGGGCCGGGCCGACGGCGCCCGCGAGGGCCGCTGGGACGTGGCGCTGTCCGGCTGGGAGCCGGACTGGCACGGCAACAACGCCCGCGTCTACCTCCAGGCCCTCTTCGACAGCTCCGGCGTCTCCGGCAACGACGACTGGGGGTCGAACTTCGGCCACTACCACAACGAGGTCGTCAACGAGCACATCGACGCGGCGCTGAGCTGCGCCGACGAGAGGGCCGCGAACGAGCACTGGCGGGCCGCCGAGCGGGAGGTGCTGCGCGACTGCGCGGTGGTGCCGATCCTCTTCGCCCACCAGTACTGGCTGCGCGGGCACCGGGTGCGCAACTGGCTGCCGTACCCGGTGCTCAACGGCGACCTGACCAACCTGTGGCTGGGGGAGGACTGACGCCCGGGCCGATGAGCGGCGACGACCACCGTCTCACCGTACGTCTCGGCGAGCTGGCCCAGGCCCACGCCGACCGGGCGGCGGCGCGCGCGGGCGTGCCCGCCGTCCGGCTGGACCGGCTGGCCGCCGAGCCGCTGCGCCTGGACGAGGACTTCTGCCGGGAGGTGGCCGACCGCTACGACGCCGCGCCGATGGTCACCGCCGGCACGGCCCGCGGGTACGCCCGGCTGGCCGCGGAGAACCTGCGGCAGTTCCGGCTGATCGGCGAGGCGGGCATCCGGGTGCTGCCGTGGACCGGGCCGGGGCAGCCGTACCGGGACTCGCGGGACCTGGTCGCGCGGGTCCGCGCCACCGGCCTGCTGCACGTCTTCCTCACCCGCCACGGGCACGGACCGGCCGGCGCGGACGGCGACCATCCGCTGCGCGCCCCCGCCGGAGTCCGGGCCGGCGGGGAGGAACTGCTGCACAACGACATCTTCCGGGCGGTGCACGACGTCTTCGGACACGTCCTGTTCGGCAACACGTTCGGGCCGCGCGGCGAGTTCCGGGCCACCCGCTGCCACCTCGCGATGTACCCGCCCGACCTGCACCCGCTGGTCTTCGCCGAGCTGGTCGGCCAGCTCTGCTGGTTCTTCCACGGGCCGCACCTGCGCCGCCCGGACGGGACGCTGCCCCGGCGCGGCGAGCCCGGGTACGTGCCGCCGCCACGGCGTCCGTACCCGCCGCAGAAACAGCTCGTGTACGACCGGCGCACCCTGGACCGGTTCGCCGCGCTGTTCACGTCGCCGGGCTGACCGCCGACATCAGGAAGTCGGGCACCCGCAGCGGCGGCATCACCATCCGGGTGAAGTAGTCGCCCCACTCCCGGGGCAGCGCCGGCACCGGCCGCCCGGCCTCGGTGGCCCGGGCCAGCAGCGACAGCGGGCTCTCGTTGAACCGGAAGTTGTGCACAGTGCCGACGATCTCGCCGTCCTCGACCAGCCGCACGCCGTCGCGGGTGAGGCCGGTCAGCAGCAGCGACGCCGGGTCGACGTCGCGCAGGTACCACAGCGAGGTGAGCAGCAGGCCGCGCCGGGTGGAGCGCACCATCTCGGGCAGCGTCGGCGCGTCCGGCCCGCCCTCCAGCACCAGGTTGTCCACCATCGGGGTGAGCGGCGCGCCGGTCTGCTCGGCGGTGTGCCGGGTCTGCACGAGCGCGGTCAGCACACCCTCGTCGATCCAGCGGGTCGGCCGCAGCGGCAGCCCGTTGTCGACCACTGCGGTCAGGTCGTCGGTGCCCCGGCTGACCGTGAACGGGGCGCAGGGCAGCAGCGGATGGTCCGGGTCGCTGCGCAGTGTCAGCGGCAACGCGGTGAGGCGCTCGCCGAGCGGCAGCCGGCCGTCCGGGCGGCTGAACGCGGTACGCCCGTCCAGCGCGCCGCGCGCCCCGGCGGCCAGGTAGAGGTGGAGCATCAGGTCGGCCACGCAGTTCGGGGTGAGCAGCACCTCGTACCGTCCCGGCGGCAGCTCGACCCGGCGGCCGGGCCGCGCCAGCGTGGCGGACAGCTCGGCGGCGAGCGCCGGCACGTCCAGTCCGGTCAGGTCGGGCGCCGTCACGCCGGCCCACGTCGAGTCGTCGCAGTCGCGCACGCTCAGGTCGAACAGGCCGGTGGACTGCGCGTGCCGCAGGCGGGCGCCGGTCGACGCGGCGAGGTAGGTGGTGACCACCCGGTGCTCGGTGTAGCCGTAGAGCCGCCGCTGCCCGGCCGCCGCGAACGCGTCGGCCAGGCCGGGCAGCACGTCTCCGAACGCGTCGACCGAGGTGCCGCCGGGCGGTTCCGCCCAGGACGGCGTCCGCCAC
>NZ_JAGPXV010000021.1:0-22210 GCF_018070405.1 Micromonospora sp. D75 | reverse complement strand
GAGCCGGCCGATCTCGTCCCGGAAGCGGTCCATCGGGTTCGACCCGGCCGGGCCGAGCAGGTACTCCTTCAGCTCCCGTCGCGCCCCGGTCATCGGGTCGTCGCCGGACCGCGTCACGTCGAGGATCTTCGCCAGCTCGCCGCAGTCCGCCGAGAGCAGGTACGCCGCGCGCGCGGTCGGGAACTGCCGGCGGAACTCGTCCTCGGACAGACCGGCCGGGTTCGCCACCACGTACGGCCGCTCGCTCTGCACGAAGTCGGAGACCACGCTGGACACGTCGCTGACCAGCAGGTCGGTGACGTTGAAGCAGTCGAACAGCCCCGGCGTGCGGCCGGTGACCACCAGGTGCGCGGTCCCGTCCAGCGAGGACGGATCGGTGTCGCCGCCGGCCGCCTTGATCCGGCCCACGATGCGCTCGTGCACGGCCCGCGCCTTCGCCGACCGGCTGCCGGTCAGCGGGTGCGGCTTGTAGATCACCCGCACGTCACCGGCGGCGAGCAGGCCGGAGACGATCCGCTCCCCCATCAGCACCAGCGAGGTGTGGTACGGGTCGTCGTCGAGCCAGCCCTCCCAGGTGGGCGCGTAGAGCACGGTGAAGCGGTGGTCGGCGGCGCCGGAGCCGAACGTGTGCACCCCGGCGAGCTGCGGCCGGCCGACCTCCACGATGTCGCGGTCCAGCACGCCGACGTCGGCGCGCGCGTACCGCTCCCGCCCGGCCGGCCCGGCCACCCAGACCTCGTCGTACACCTTGCTGTACGGATTCACGCTCGCCTGCTTGTCGCTGTCGCCGTGGCCGACGAAGACGTGCTTGACGCCCGGTTCCCGCAGCAGGTGGATGTTGGCGCCGACGTTCGCGGCGTACAGGGCCACGCGCAGCGAGCTGAGGTCGAGGTTCATGAAGTCGACGCCGGCCGGCACGCAGATGACCGGCAGCCGGGTGTCGGCGAGCTGCTCGAACGCGTCAGCGGCGCGCAGCAGAACCACCGCGCGGCGGCCGGTCGCCTCCACCGGGGCGAGCCACATGTTGGCCTGGTAGACGTCCTTGGCCGGGCCGGCGAAGTAGAGCGCGACCTCGGGCCGTTCCCGGGCCATCCAGTCGTGCACGGCGGGCAGCACGCCCGGCTGGCTGCCCCGGCCGCGCAGCGCGGTCAGCGCCAGCACCGCGGCGGTGACCAGGCCGGCGGCGAGCGTCACCAGGCCGGTGACCACCACCGGGGCGACCTGGTCGCGCGCGGCGGCCACCACCGCCGCCGGCACCAGAAGCACGTTGAGCAGCGGCATGTTCAGCCCGGCCAGCCACCGCGCCCAGGCCGGCGGCACCGGGACGCGCCGCAGCGCGCCGAGGTCGATGTTGCGGGTGTACGCCGGGGGGTCGACCCGCCCGTCGATCACCTTCGTCACCGCGTTCGTGGCTACCGCAACGGTCCAGAGCGCGGCGGGCAGCAGCAGCACCGCGATCGTGCCGGCCACGCCGGGGCGGGCCGAGACGACCACCAGCAGGACCACCGACAGATCCCGCACCAGCCGCCGGAAGGTCTCGCCGAGCCCGGCCTTGTCGAGCAGTTCGGCGGTCGGAGTGTGCCGCCCGGCCAGAGCCAGTTCACCGGCGAAGGCGACCACGGCGGCCACCGCGAACGGCACCACCAGGCCGAGTACTCCGGAGAGGACCATGACCGCGTAGCCGAGGAGCGTCGCGCCCACCGCGGCGAGACCCTGCTGGCTGCGAATTCTGCTCAACAACGACACGCTCCCTGTCTGCCCCGACGTCGGCCAGGTTCGATTCGGACCGCTGCGACCCTAAACGGGTCACATGACACAAGTATTGCCGGGGTGTCCGGCAGGTGAACGGCGGACGCCGATCGGCTGGTGGCGACACGCGACGGGCCCCGGCCGTGATCACGGCCGGGGCCCGGTACGCGCGTGTGCGGTCAGCCTCCGATGACCACCCGGCGCACGCCGGTCCAGCGCTCCGGGTCGGTGACCCGCCGGCCGTCCACGAGCACCGTCACGCCGGGCAGGTCGGCCGGGGACAGCGTGCGGTACTCCGCGTGGTCGGCCTGGATCACCGCGGCGCCGAGCGGCTCGCCGTCGTAGCCGGGCAGGCCGTGCGCGGCCAGCTCCTCGTTGCTGTACATCGGGTCCGACACGTACGGCACCGCGCCCCGGCGGCGCAGCGCCTCGACGGTCGGGAAGACGCCGGAGAAGGCGGTCTCCTTGACGCCACCCCGGTAGGCGGCGCCGAGCACCAGCACGCCGACCCCGGTCAGGTCGCCGTACGCGGCGGCGAGCAGGTCGACCGCGTACTCCGGCATGGCCGCGTTGGCCTCGCGGGCCGAGCGCACCACGGTGGCGGCCGGGTCGTTCCACAGGTACATCCGCGGGTAGATCGGGATGCAGTGGCCGCCGACCGCGATGCCCGGCGAGTGGATGTGGCTGTACGGCTGCGTGTTGCACGCCTCGATGACCTTGGTGACGTCCACGCCCACGGTGTCGGCGAAGCGGGCGAACTGGTTCGCCAGGCCGATGTTCACGTCCCGGTAGGTCGTCTCGGCGAGCTTGGCCAGCTCGGACGCCTCGGCCGAGCCGAGGTCCCACACGCCGTTGGGGCGGTCCAGGTCGGGCCGCTCGTCGAAGTCGAGCACCGCCTCGTAGAACCGGACGCCGTGCGCGGCCGACGTCTCGTCGATGCCGCCGACCAGCTTCGGGTAGCGGCGCAGGTCGGCGAAGACCCGGCCGGTGAGCACCCGCTCGGGGCTGAACACGAGGTGGAAGTCGGTGCCGGCGGTGAGGCCGGAACCCTCGGCGAGCATCGGCGCCCAGCGGTTGCGGGTGGTGCCGACCGGCAGCGTGGTCTCGTAGCTGACCAGCGTGCCCGGCTTCAGCCCACGGGCGATGGCCCGGGTGGCGTCGTCCATCCAGCCGAAGTCCGGCACGCCCTCGGCGTCCACGAACAGCGGCACGACCACGACGACCGCCTCCGACTCGGCGACCGCGGCGGCGGTGTCGGTGGTGGCCGACAGCAGGCCGGCGGCGACCGTCTCCTTCAGCTTGACGTCCAGGTCGGCCTCGCCCGGGAAGGGCACCGCACCGTCGTTCACCAGCTGGACGACCCGCTCGGAGACGTCGGCGCCGATCACCCGGTGCCCCTTGGACGCGAACTGCACGGCCAGCGGCAGACCGATCTTGCCGAGCGCGACGACGCAGATGTTCATGAACTACTTTCCTCCTCGGGGGAGCCGGCGCCGAAGACGGGCCGCGACCCGGCGAAGCGTCACCGGCCAGACGGTGAACGCCAAGTGACCTTTGTGGTTGTTGTTGATCGTGACCAGATGCAGTCGGGTGCCGTCGCGGTACACCACCCGGTGGATCAGCGGCGGCCGGAACCCCCGCACCGGGACGGCGGCGCTGTCCGCCACCCGGACCCGGACCGCCCGGGTCGTTCCCGCCGGACCGAGGTCGGCGGCCAGATCCGGGAGCCGGAACGTGGCCTCCACAGTCGTGCCCATCGGGTCGGCCGGCAGCAGCCGCACGGCGGCCTCCGCCTCACCCACCCGCACGGACATGTCCCCGCCGACCAGGTCGGCGAGATCCGGCCGGGGACTGCGGGCGAGGATCTGCACCCGCCGGTCACCGTCGGGCCCGGTCACCGAGCGTACCGAAACCGCGGTCAGCGCGGCGAGCCACCGGCTCGCCGCCGGCTCCAACTCGTACCATTCGTCACTCAGGCCACCCGCCTCACCGAAGCCCGGGAACGCGGCGAACCAGCGCTGGTCGCGGACCACCGTCGAGGGCAGGCCGTCGGCGGCGGTCAGCCGGATGATCGCCACCAGGTCCTCCGGCCGGCCGTACGCGGCCGTGCCGACGAGCACGCGGGTGGCCGCGTCGAGCCGGTCGCGGATGCCGTCGGTGAGGTACTCCCGGACCAGCTTGCCGACCCGCGACCGGACCTGCTCCCGGGTCTCGGCGTCGAGCTTGAGGTAGTCGGGGCGGAACAGCTTCGCGATCTCCCAGGCGAAGTGGCGCCGCAGCACCGCGTCGCGCCGCTGCCCCGGCTCCACCATGTCGGCCACGAACCGGACGATGCGCTCCACACACTCCAGCCGGGCGAGATGGTCGCTGCGGTAGGTGATGTTCGTGGAGTTGAGGCGCTTGACCGCGAAGTAGTAGTCGTAGTCGGCGAGCACCGAGATGCGGGCCGCCCGCAGGCACGCCTCCAACGTGAACGGCTGGTCGCTGCCGACCGCCATGTCCTCCGGGAAGCGCAGGTGGTGACGCTCGATCAGGTCCCGCCGGAACAGCTTCGTGTTCGACAGCGAGAACGGCAGCGGCGAGTCGAACAGGTCGATGTCGGACCGGGTCCGGTCGTAGATCTCCTGGTGCACGTAGCGCTTGTTCACGCCGACCATGCGGCCGAGCACCACGTCCGAGCCCCACCGGTCGGCCGCCGACACCAGCCGCTCCAGCGCCTCGCGGCCCAGGTGGTCGTCGGCCCCGATGAAGAACACGTACCGGCCGGTGGCCAGGTCCAGCGCCCGGTTGCTGGGGGCGGCCGGCCCGCCGGAGTTGGGCTGGTGCACCACCGTCAGGACCGAGGGGTACGCCGCCGCGAACCGCTCCAGCTCCGCGCCGCTGCCGTCGGTGGAGCCGTCGTCGACCGCGACGATCTGCAGCCGGTCGTGCCCGATCGTCTGGTTGACGAGCGACTCGAGGCAGGTGGTGAGGTCCGGCATGGTGTTGTACACCGCGACGACGACCGTGACGTCCGGTCGGCTCACCGCCCGGCCGCCGTCCGGGCCGAGGTGTCGATCGTGACGGCGCCCCGTGCCGCGGCTGCCGCCCCCAGGTCCGCCGCAGAGATCGCCCCGTCAGAACCCATGCCCGTCCGTCTCCGTGTCAACCACTGTCGCACGTGCGACCCGAGCGAGTGTACGACAAGCGCGGCGCGGGAGGCCGATGCCCGGCCGTGCCGGGAAGCCGGTGTCGCCGTTGCTACCCTGCACCCGGCTCCGGGGCAGCGCTCCCGCCGGTCGCCGACGCCCCGGACGCTGACGCCGGGGGCGAAGATCACTCGGACAGGACCACGCATGACCGCACCGACGCGCGGCCAACAGCCGCCCGCGGAGACGGATTCCCAGCACCGGGCCTCCTTCGGGCACCGGCTGGCGACCGCCTTCCGCAACGCCCTGCCCGCGCTCGTCGGCTACGTCGCCGTGCGGGCCGTCGGGCTGGTCACGCTCTGGCTCTGGGCCCGCGCCACCGGGGCCCGGCCGGCCGCGCTGCTCACCGGGTCCGACGGCGTGTGGTACCTGCGGATCGCGCGCGACGGCTACGACGGCTACGCCCGGGTCCAGAGCGACATGGCCTTCTTCCCGCTCTATCCCCGCCTGGTCGGGGCGCTGGAGCCGTTGACCCCGCTCGGCGCGCGCGCCACCGCGCTGGCGGTCGCCGCCGTCGCCGCGCTCGCCGCCGCCTGGGGTCTGTTCGCGGTCGGCGAGCGGCTGTACGACCGCCGCGTCGGCATCCTGCTCGCCGTGCTCTGGGGCGTGCTGCCGCACAGCATCGTGCAGAACATGAGCTACAGCGAGGGGATCTTCACCGCGTTCGCCGCCTGGTCCCTGTACGCGCTGCTGCGCCGCTCGTGGCTGCTCGCCGCCGTGCTCAGCCTGTGCGCCGGACTGACCCGGCCGACCGGCTCCGCGTTGCTCGCCGTGGTCTGTCTCGCGGCGCTGATCGCGGCGCTGCGCCGCCGCGACGGCTGGCGCCCGTGGGCCGCGCTGGTGATCGCGCCGGCCGGCTGGGTCGGGTACCTGGCCTGGGTGGGCCGGCAGACCGGGCGGCCGGACGGCTGGTTCCACATCCAGGACGCCGGCTGGGGCACCACCTTCGACTTCGGCGCCGACACGGTCCGGGTGGCGCAGCGCGTGCTGGCGCAGCCCACGGCGCTGACCATGTACGTGGTGACGCTCGTGGTGCTGATCGCGCTGGCGCTGTTCGTGCTCAGCGCCCTCGACCGGCAGCCCTGGCAGCTCCTGCTCTACAGCGGCCTGATCCTGCTCACCACGCTCGGCGCGGCCGGCTACTACCACGCGAAGGCGCGCTTCCTGCTGCCCGCGTTCCCGCTCCTGCTGCCGGTCGCCGTCGCGCTGGCCCGGGCCGGCTGGGCCCGGGCCGTCACCGTGCTGACCCCGCTGCTGATCGTCTCCGCCTACTTCGGCGGCTACGTCCTGATCATCTGGAACCGGTCGCCGTAGGCGCGCCGCTCAGTTGCTGAACGGCCGCACGTCCCAGAGCCACACGTCGTCGACCTGGCGGCCCGGCCCGTACAGGGCGTCGAGCACCACGCGCAGGTCTTCCTGCCGGCGGTGCTTGGGCAGCGCCACCGCGTCCGCCCGCCAGTAGCGGGCGTCGGCGCGGGCCTGGGCGACCTCGGCCGGCGTCACGTCGGTGCCGCGCTTGCCCTCCGCGACCAGCGTGAGCAGCTTCGCCGTCGGCTGCGGCTCGACGCCCCACCGCCCGGTCGGGTCCTCCTTGGACGTAGGGCCGAGGAAGTAGCCCTGCGGGACCGCGAACTCGGCCAGCGCCGCCGAGCCCCAGTAGACCGAGGTCATGTTCGCCACCGGCACCGGCACCAGGGTGCGGCCGGGGGCCACGTGGTCACGCCAGGTGCCGGCGGTGACGAAGTCCGGCACCGCGGGACGGCCCTGGGCCGGCAGCGGGGTGGGCAGGATCGGCACCAGCGCGGCAGCCACCGCGACGACAGCGATCCGGGCCGGCAGCCGGTCCCCGTCACGCGCGAGACTCGCCACCCGGTCCAGAGCCAGCGCCAGCAGGACACCCACGGCCATGGTGGTGATGAACCCGAAGCGGGCCACCACCACGGCGTCGAAGACCGGAAGGTGCTGCAGCAACGCGAACGGCGCCGGGATCGTGGTCCGCTCGGTGCCCCAGGTCCAGGTGGTGCCCATCGACAGCAGCGCGCACACCACGGCGACCAGGGTCAGCACCCGGACGGTGATCTCCTTGCGTAGCCACCACGCGGCGGCGACCGCCACCACCACCAGCGACCAGCCGAAGAAGCTGACCTGCTCGGTGGTGTTCGGGCCCCACCCGCCGGCGCTGGTCGGGCTGCCGGCGATCGACTCGGTCGCGTAGCGCACGTAGGAGCCGAGCTTCAGGGCGTAGACGTCGGGGCCGCCGGGGTGCCCCATCCGGTGCTGCGGCCCGAAGAACTGCATCCACAGCGGGTACGCGGTGACGACAGCGACCAGCGCGCCGGCCACCCCCAGCCCGCCCAGCAGCCGGGGGGCGCGCCGCAACGCGACCTTCGGCGCCAGCGCGAGATGGGCCAGCGCGGCGAGCAGGCAGCCGAGCGCGAGCAGGAAGAGGATCTCCACGCTGATGAAGAACTGTGCCGCGATCAGCGCGCCGAGCACCAGCCCGTCCCGCAGCACCCGACCGCCCCGGGCCAGCGCCAGCACCCGCCAGCCGATCAGCGGCACCAGCCACTGCGCGGTCATGTGCGGGTGCCCGTTGCTGTGCGACACCAACGCCGGCGCGAACGCGCAGAACAGGCCGCCGACGAACGCGGCGGCACGGGACCGCACCACGTGCCGGGACAGCACGTGGTACCAGGCGTAGCCGGTGCCGACCAGGTTGAGCGTCATCAGCAGCACGTACGCCGTCGGGGCGCCGAACAGCAGCGTCACCGGCGACAGCAGGATCCCGGGCAGCTGCATGCCGACGTTGGTCATCAGGTTCACGCCGTCGGGGGCGTTCTGCGCGGTGGTGAAGAACGGGTTCTCCAGGTGCCGGACCGCGTGCGCCGCGTACGCCAGCATCCACTCGTTGAACCCCTGGTCGTCCGGGCGGCTGCCGAGCAGGCGTCCGTCCGGGTTGCGCCACCCGCGGGCGGTCACCAGGAGCGCCCAGGCCAGGTAGACCGCCGCGACGACGCCGTCCCACCGGCTCCACCGCCGGACCGGCCGCTCGCCGGTCCCGTCGCCGGCCTCGGTGCGGCCGCCGTCGTCCGTCCCGGTCTCCGCCGGCTCCGGCGCCCGGCGGACCTCCGTGTCGCCGGGCGAGGTGTCGCCGGGAGTGGCCGCAGCGGGGTCGGTGGGACGGGTGTCCGGAACGGTCATGAGGCAGGAGTTTACGGCTGCGCGGCGTCGTCGCCCGGCACCCCCCGGGCCGCCCGCCCGGCGCGTCTCCACGGCCTGGTCAGCGCCGCGTCGAGCGCCGCCACGGCCAGCACCACCAGGCTGATCCGCAGGTAGATCGCCTCCTGGATGCCGAACCGGCTGTACTCCCCGGCGGACAGCATGAGGCTGGCGAGCACACTGACCAGGCTCACCACCACACCGAGCACGCCGGCCAGGACGAGCCACGGCCGCCGGCGGACCGCGCCGGTGAGCACGCACGCCAGCACCATCGCCACGACGGCGCCGGCGAGCAGAGGAAGCACCAGGTCGCGGCGCGGGTACCAGACCCTCTCGACCGCGTCCGGCAGCATCGACACCGGGCGGCCGTACGTGTGCAACTCGGTGCTGCCCAGCGCCATCGGCAGGATCCGGCCGACCATGATCTCGCGGTAGTGATCCGGCTCGGCCATCGCGTACCGGAAGCCGATTGCCATCTCGTGCTCCTCGGCCCACCGCTGCAGTTCGGGGCAGTTCGCGTACGCCTCGGAGAACTTGCGGACGTTCCACCGCCGGACCAGGCTCGGGTCCTCGATCGCCACGCAACGCGGCATGCCGAGCTCGCGGTGGTAGACCTGCCGAATCTCCGGGTCGCGCTGCACCTCGACCATCAGCCGGTAGAGGAACGTCTCGTCGGTCTGCGAGCGGCCCGACGCGCTCCACTTGGCGAACGTCTCGTCGGTGGGACCGAGCAGCGCCGCGTTCCAGCCCAGCCCGGCGCCGATCGCGACCAGCGCCACCACCGCCGCCCAGCGGTGCGGGCGGCTGCGCCACGCCAGCACCGCCAGCACCGCCGGCACCAGCGCGATGAACAGCAGCATGTCCTGCCGGACGAACATCCACCACACGGTCACCACGACCGTGGCGGCGAGCAGCGGCCACGAGCGCCGGCGCACCCAGAGCACCAGCAGGCCGAACGCGAGCAGGCCGAGGCTGATGGAGAGCGACTCGGCGGTCAGCGTGTGGTCCCACACGTAGACCGCGCGGGTCAGCGCCAGCACGAACAGCGCGACCCCGGCGCAGACCCGGGCGGTCGTGCCGCGCAGCATCGTCCAGAGCGCCAGCACGAGCACCACCCACGCCGCGGTGCTGATCAGGGCCTGCGCCCACGCGCGGGCCGGATCGCTGCCGGCGAGCGTGTAGAGCAGCGGCGTGCCCCACAGTCGCGGCGCGTGCCCGGTGAAGGAGAGCGTCGCGGTCGGGTTCGGCCCGTCGAGCAGCCCGGCGTACGACCGGGTGTCGAAGGTGCGGAACGCCTCGGCCCGCGCGGCGATACTCAGCCGCGCGGCGACGAACGCGACGACCAGACCCGCGAGCACGAGCTGCGCGGGGCGCGGCCGGGGACGCGGCCGCCGGGCGGCGGGCGGCTCAGCCGGCTCCTGCGGGCGCTCTTGAACGACCGACGACTCGACCATGACGGGATTTCCTCGCGCTCGTGCCGGCCTTGTCGGCGTCCAGAAGCGGAATGCCCCGATGTTAGCCTGGATCGCCCGCGTGGGGGTTCCCCTCACCGGCCGGCGCAGCCGGTTCCGCGGGGCGCACACGGACGCCGCCCCGGTCGGACGGACAGTCAATCGGAGGGATCACCCACATGAAGGTCGTCAGCATCGTTGGCGCCCGGCCCCAGCTGGTCAAACTCGCACCGATCGCCGCGGCGTTCGCCGCCACGGAGCACGAGCACGTCATCGTGCACACCGGGCAGCACTACGACGCCGACCTCTCCGACGTCTTCTTCTCCGGGCTCGGCATCCCCGACCCGGACGTGCACCTGGGCATCGGTTCCGGCAGCCACGGCGTGCAGACCGGCAAGACGCTGGCCGCCCTCGACCCGGTGCTCGCGGCCGAACGACCCGACTGGGTGCTGGTGTACGGCGACACCAACTCCACGCTGGCCGGCGCGCTGTCCGCGGTGAAGATGCACCTGCCGGTGGCCCACCTGGAGGCGGGGCTGCGTTCGTTCAACCGCCGGATGCCGGAGGAGCACAACCGCGTCCTCACCGACCACTGCGCCGACCTGCTGCTGGCGCCCACCGAGGAGGCGGTGCGCCACCTGTCCGCCGAGGGCCTGGCCGCCCGTTCCGTGCTGGTCGGCGACGTGATGGTAGACGTTTGCCTGCGGGTGCGTGACGCGGTGCTGGCCGGTGACCAGCCGCGCCCCGAGCTGCCGGCCGGCATCGACCCGGACGCGCCGTACCTGCTGGCCACGCTGCACCGGGCGGAGAACACCGACGACCCGGAGCGGCTGGCCGCACTGGTGGGCGCGCTCGCCGAGCTGCCGGTGCCGGTCGCCCTGCTGGCGCACCCGCGCCTGCTGGCCCGGGCCGAGGAGCACGGCATCAAGCTGGGTGGCGGCGCGCTGCACGTGGGCCGGCCGCTGCCGTACGGCGGCATGGTGGCCGCGGTGCTCGGCTCCGTCGGTGTGGTGACCGACTCGGGCGGCCTGCAGAAGGAGGCGTACCTGCTGGACCGGCCCTGCACCACGCTGCGCCCGGAGACGGAGTGGGTGGAGACCCTCGCGGACGACTGGAACCGGCTGGTGCCGGACCCGTCCGCGCTGGGCGCCGACGGCTGGGTGCGGACCGCCACCCGGCCCCGGCCGGCCGCCGCGCGCGGCAACCCGTACGGTGACGGCCGCGCGGCCGAGAACGTGGTCCGGGTGCTCGCCGAGCACGCCCGCTGAAATCGGACCGGCCCGCCGGGCGCCGTCGCGATCGACGGTGCCGGCGGGCCGCTTCACGTGGTGCGGCAGGCGGCGTCAGGCCGCCGCGGTGAGCTGCGCCAACGGGGGCGGGTCGAGCGAGGTGGTGGCGACCACGTTCGGGAAGCGGCGGGCCAGCCGCCAGCCGAGCGTGATGGACAGCGCGTCGGAGGCCACGATCAGGTCGACCGGGTCGCGCTCCAGGTCCAGTTCGGACAGCCGCTTGTCGGCCAGCCGGGACAGCACCAGCGGGCGCACGTTCGAGTACGCCTTCATGAACACTCGCTTGTGGAACGCCCGGCTCAGGCGCTCCTGCCGCCGGCTGAGGCCGCTCGCCGTGCCGCCGCCGGCCAGCCGGCTCAGCCCGCGGGCCACCCGCCGGGGCCCGCTGGTGACCACGATCCGTTCGGTACGCAGCAGCGGATGCCGCTTCTCCGCGGCGCCGAGGGTGAACAGCCGCACGTTGGGCCGGCCGGCCAGGTCCGCCCAGTTGGTGTCGCTGAGGACCACCACGTCCAGCCGGGCGCCCTCGTCGAGGAGCCGCTCGGCCAGCGCCACGACCTTCTCGTGCGGTTTGTGGTTGAACGCCAGCAGCAGCGCCCGCGGCGTGCGGGACGCGCCCGCGGTGGGCGGCTGGTTGCCGGCTGCGTCGTCGAACGTCACGATGCGATCCTTCCCGCCTCGATCTTGCGCCGCACCATCGAGCGCAGCCTGGCCTCCAGCGGCGCCGTGACCGCCTGCCGGGTGAACGTGTCGGCGTGCGCGCGCGCCTCGGCACGCTGCTTCGCCGACATGTCCCGGGCCGCCTTGCCGGCGGCGATCATCGACTCGGCGATGTCGTGCACGTCGAGGCTCTCCGGGTTGAACCAGAGGGGATAGCCGGCCAGCACGTCCTGCGCGGCGATGCCGGGCGCGTGCACCGAGACGATCGGGCTGCCGCTCGCCATGTACTCGAAGATCTTCCCGGAGGTGACGTACCGCGCGCCGCCGGCCAGGAAGACCAGCACGTCGCTGTCCTGGTAGACCTTGCCGACCTCGGTCTTGGAGACCGGGCCCCGGTAGTGGATGCCGTACTCGGGCAGCGCGTGCCCCTGCTCGCCCTCGACCAGGCCGAGCCGCGCGATGAGGTCGGTCTTGCCCTGCTTGAAGTAGCCGAGGTGACCGTGGATGTTCAGCTCCGCGTCGGCCAGGTCGGGATGCCGCCGGGCGATCTGGAACGCCTCGGCCATCTGCTCCACCGGCTGGGTGCTGTTCATGGTGCCGAGGAAGGAGAAGCGCAGCGGGCGGTCGCGGTCCGACTCGGACGGCGGCGTGGGCGCGTCGAGCTGGGTCAGCAGATCCGGGTCCCAGCCGTTGGGGACCACCATCATCCGGTCCGCGGCGTTCGGGTAGCGGTCGGCGTACCAGGCCAGCAGCGGCTGGTTGACGAAGATCGAGGCGGAGGCGTCGCGCAGGATCCGGCGCTCCCAGCGCCAGGCGGGGTGGCCCGGCTCGTACCCCGGCTCCTCGGTGAACATGTTGAGCGTCCAGGCGTCGCGGTAGTCGACGGCGAACGGCACGCCGGTGGCCTTGTGGATCATCCAGGCGGCGGCGAACGAGGCGAACGGGTTGCCGGTGGCGAGCACCACGTCGAAGCGCCGCCGGGCGTGCATCCGCAGCGCCTTGCGCACCGACGCCAGCGCCCAGGACAGGTAGTGCTCGGGGAAGAACTTCTTCAACCCGAAGTTGTAGAGGTTGCGGGCCAGGATCGGCGACATGCCCCGGAACCGGCCGTAGGCGTGCAGGTCACGTTCCCAGGCGAAGTGGCTGATGTTGGGCCGCTCCACCTGGACCGACGGGTGCACGGTCTCGGCCAGCTGCTCGTCGACCGAGCCGATCACGCGGTGCAGGAACGACAGCGGCGACGCGAAGGCGGTCACGTCCCAACCGTGCTCGGCCAGGTAGTTCGCGGTGGCCCGGGCCCGGTACACGCCGCTGGCCCGCGACGGCGGAAAGTAGAAGGACAGGTACAGGATGCGCGGTCGGCGCGTCGGGCGCGTCATGGATTGTCCCCCTGGGCGGAATCCGGGTCGGGTCGGTTCTGGCCATCGGTCGCCACTCCAGAGTAGTCGTAACTGAAGCAGACTCTCGGGCTCGCGTGACCGCGTCGGCGCTCCAGCAGGCGCACCGCGTACGGCATCGCCACCGGATCGGTGACGACGAGCACATCCACCGTGGGACGCGCGCAGGCCCGGGCGAGAAGCCGGTCACGCTGGTCGCCGCGCATCCGCACGAACGCCCGGTGCGCCGGGTCGGCGAGGCGCCGCTGGAACGCCCGCTCGGCCCGCTTCGACACCTTCCGCAGCGGACCGCGGCCGATGGTCCGCAGCAGCTTGCGGGGCGCCTTGTACAGCGCCGCCTGTTCGACCCGGTCGGCCGGCAGCCGACGTTGCAGGGCAGCCAGGTCGATCACCCGCACGCCGGTGGCGAACGTCTCACGACTCCAGGGGCCCATCTTGTCGACCACCACGGTGGCGGCGCCCCCGTCGGCGATCACCTGGCGGGACTCCTCCACGACCGCGCGCCGCCGGACCGACCCGACGGACAGGAAAAGGACGTGCATCTCACTCCATCAGCTGCGGCGCCCGGCGTCAGACCGCCGGGTCGGCCTCGTCGGAGAACCACAGGCGGCGGTGCGTCTCGGCGACGGCGGCGTAGCCGTACCGGTCGGCGAGCGCCTTACGGGCGTGGGCCGGTTCGAGGTCGTCGGGGAACCGGGACCGCAGCCGCCGGTATCCGGCGACGATCGTCTCCGGGTCGTCTGTCACGTCGATCATCTGACCGGCGGCGTCCTCGATGCCGGCCAGCGTCCGCTCCGGACCGCCGCAGCGGGTGACCAGGACGGGCAGCCCGGCCGCGATCGCCTCGATGACCGCCACCCCGAACGTCTCGCGGCGGCTCGGGTGCACCAGCAGGTCGTGCTCCCGCATCAGCTCCAGCGCCCGCTCGGGCGGGACCGCCCCGGTGAACGTGACCGCGTCGGCCACCCCGAGCTCGGCCGCCCGGGCGGTCAGGCTCGCCAGCAGCGCGCCCTCCCCCACCAGCGTCAGCGTCAGTGCCGGGTCGTCCTGCCGGCACCGCGCGAACGCCTCCAGCAGCAGCGGGACGCCCTTGAGCTCGGAGAGCGCGCCGACGAACAGCCACCGGCGCAGCGCGGTGATCGGCGTCGGACGGGGCCGGTCGAAGGAGATCGGGTTGGCGATCGCGCCGATCCGGTCCGCGTGGTGCGGGAACGCCTCGACCAGCGGGGCCCGGACGCCCTCGCCCACGGCGAGGAAACCGGCGCACCGGTCGAGCACCTCGTCGTACATCTCCCGGCCGCGGGCGGTCTCGAGCACCTTGTCCAGGAAGCTGGCGTGCTCGGTCACGTAGACCCGGGTGTCCGGGCCGGCGTTGCGGATCGCCGCCCAGCCGCTGGGCAGCCCGACGTGGGCGTGCACGACCGGTGCGGTGAGCGGACGGCCGCCGAGGGCCGCGCGCAGCGCCTCGTCGTGCCGGTCGGCGATCTCCGCGTGCCCCAGCCCGCGGGGCACCGGCACCGGGACGTAGACCAGGTCGGCGCCGCCGACGGTCGGGGTGCGGTGCCGGGCGTGGCCGAGCAGGACGCGGTGGGCGTCCTTGACCCGGCGCTCAGCCGCCGGATCGAGGGCGGCCACCCAGGCGTCGCAGTGATAGACGGTCATCCGGTCGGAAACCGGTGCGGTCGCGTCGACCATCGCCTGGACGAACGAGCCGCGGAAGGGCAGTTCGCGGGTCGGGAACCAGGGCGTGAGGACGACGACGTCCCGTGCTGAAGTTGCCGGCACCCGAACCTTCCTCGCCGCAAGTAGGGACCGCGCCACGTTAACATGCACGAACCGCGCTCGCCGACCACGCGGGTCGGCGTTGCGGCGCCAGCCTCCGCGATCGGAAGGACCCAGCCCAGATGGGCAGCAAGCTCGCAGTCGGCGTGCTCCGTCGCGTCACCGCTCCCCGGGTGGTGCGTCACCGCGCGGCGGCCCGTCTGATCCACGGCCTGGCGGCCGCGCCGCTGCTGCCGGCCGGCGCGCGGTCGTCGCTGGCCCGCCGCCTGCGCGCCGGCATGGTCCGGGCCGGCTGGCCGGCGGCGGAGTCCCGGGCCGCGCTGGTCGCGGTGGCCGGTGGCGTGGGCCCGGCCGCCCGTGCCGACCTGCTCGCGCAGGAGGCCGCCGACGAGATCGCCGAGGGACGCACCCCGGCCCACCTGACTGCCGCCGTCGAGGCCGACCTGGCCGAGGCGGACCGGGCGTACGCCCGGGGTGACGGCGAGGCGGCGGCCCGGCGGCTGCACCGGGTGCTGCACACCCAGTTCCACCGGGTGATCCACTTCGACCAGCTCGACTCGCCGCTGGCGGACGATCCGGCGGCGTTCCTCGCGCCGCTGCACGGCAGCGCCGTGGGTCGGGCGCTGCTGACGCCGCGCGGCCGCCGGCAGCCGGCCGCGCCGCCGCCGACGGACCGGCCGCAACGGGTGCTGCTGCTGCTCAACGGAAGCGCGCACTTCGTGCAGGCGATCCGGGAGCGCTACGCCGCCCACCCCGATGTGGAGCTGCGTTACGTGCGGCTGGACGACGACCCGGTGGCCGGGCCGCTGATCCGGCAGTCCAGGCGTATGACCGCCGAGGCGCTGCTGCGCGACACCGAGTACGGCAGGCAGGTCGAGGCCTGGCTGCGCCCGCACCTGGACTGGGCCGACACGGTGTTCGTCGACTGGGCCGTGGCGACCGCTGTGATGGTCGGCCTGGTCGACCCCGGCGACACCCGGGTGGTGGTCCGGCTGCACAGCTACGAGGCGTTCGGCAGGTGGCCGAACCTGATCGACTTCAGCCGGGTGGACGACGTGGTCTTCGTCTCCGAGCACCTGCGTGACTTCACGCTCCGGGTGGCGCCCGGGCTCACCGGCGCGCACGCGCCGCGTACCCACGTGTTGTGCAACGCGATGGACCTGGCGCCGTTCGCGCGGCCGAAGGACTCCGCGGCCCGGTTCACGCTCGGCCTGGTGGGCACCAGCGCGGTCGCCAAGGACCCGCGGTGGGCGATCGAGGTGCTGCGGCTGCTGCGCGCCGCCGACGAGCGGTACCGCCTGCTGCTGGTCGGCGGGAGCATCGACACCGGGATGAGCCGGGCGGCGCGCGACTACGCGGCGGCGCTGGAGACGGAGCTGGCCGAGCTGGCGCCCTCCGGCGCGGTGACCCGGCTCGGCCACACCGACGACGTGCCGGGTGTGCTGACCGGCATCGGCGTGGTGCTCAGCAGCTCGGTGCGGGAGAGCTTCCACTGTGCCGTGGTGGAGGGCGCCGCGAGCGGCGCGGTGCCGGTGGTGCGGGACTGGCCGTTCTTCGCCGATGGGGAACACGGCGCGCGTACCGTCTTCCCGGCCGACTGGGTGGTCGCGACGCCGGCCGAGGCCGCCGCCCGCGTCCGTGCGGTCACCGCGGACGAGCAGGTCTGGCGGGCCGCCGGCGAGGCCGCGGCCAAGCACGCCTCGGCCACCTGGGACTGGTCGGTGAACGCACCGTGCTTCGACCGTCTGCTGGGGATCGACTGACCGGGCCGGCCGGGCGTCGGTGTCGCCCGGCCGGGCCGGTGTCAGGCCGGGGGCGGCTGCAGGCCGCGCCCGTCCCGGTCGGCGGCGGCCGGGCCCACGGCCACGGTACGGCCGTCGGACGCGGACTCCAGCAGGGCGGCGGCGACCTGGACGGTACGCAGGCCCTGCCGCAGGGTGACGATGTCGCTCTGCTTGCCCTCCACCGCGTCGCGGAACCGCTCGTGCTCGACCAGCAGCGGCTCCCGCTTCGGGATGGCGTAGCGGACCATGTCGCCCTCGGCCACGCCGCGGAACGCGCGCAGCGCCTCCCACTCGGTGTCGATGGCGGCGTTGGCGTAGAAGGTGAGGTCGGCGGTGAGCGTGTCGGCCACGAAGCAGCCCTTGTCGCCGGTGACGACGGTGGACCGCTCCTTGAGCGGGCTCAGCCAGTTGACCAGGTGGTTGACCATGGTGCCGTCGGCGAGCTGGCCGACGACGGCGACCATGTCCTCGTGCAGCCGGCCGCTGCGCGAGACCGTGCGGGCGGAGACCGAGGTGTACTCCTGGCCGGTCACCCACGCGGTGAGGTCGATGTCGTGGGTGGCCAGGTCCATCACCACGCCGACGTCGGCGATCCGGTGCGGGAACGGGCCCTGGCGCCGGGTGACGACCTGGAACACCTCGCCCAGCTCCCCGGCCTCCAGGCGGGTGCGCAGGCTCTGCAGCGCCGGGTTGTAGCGCTCGATGTGGCCGACGCCGGCGACCAGGCCGGCGGCCTCGAACGCCTCGACCAGCCGGGTCGCCGCGTCGACGGACTGCGCGAGGGGCTTCTCGATCAGCGCGCAGACGCCGTTGGCGGCCAGCTCCATGCCGATCGGCTCGTGCAGCGCCGTCGGGCAGGCCACCACCGCGTAGTCGACGCCGAGGGCGAGCAGGTCGCTCAGCTCGGGTACGACGGGCGCGCGCAGCGTCCCGGTCACGTCGCCGGCCGGGTCGACCACGCCGACCAGCTCGACGCCGTCGAGGTTGGACAGCACCCGGGCGTGGTTGCGCCCCATGGCGCCGAGGCCGATCAGACCGGCGCGCAGCTTGCGACCTTCACTCACTGAGCTGTCCTTCGTTCGCGACTGCGGGGCTCGCAAACCCGACTCACTCCTCGCGCTCACCGGGCACCGCCGGCCAGGTTCGCGCCCTCGGCGATCCGCTCCAGGTCGGCCTGGCTCAGCGACGGGTGCACCGGCAGCGAGACGACCTCGGCGGCGGCCCGCTCGGTCTCCGGCAGGTCCCACGCGCCCGGCTTGCCGTCCACGAGGTACGGCTTGAGCCGGTGGATCGGGGTCGGGTAGTAGACCGCGTTGCCGATGCCCAGCTCGGTGAGGCGGGCCTGGGCGGCGTCCCGGTTGCCGGTGACGCGCACGGTGTACTGGTGGTAGACGTGCCGGGCGCCGTCGGCGACCGGAGGGGTGACCATGCCGGTGATCGCCGAGTCGAGGAACTTGGCGTTGGCGCGGCGCTGCTCGGTCCACTCGCCGAGCTGGGTGAGCTGCACCCGGCCGATGGCGGCGGCCACGTCCGTCATCCGCATGTTGGCGCCGACGATCTCGTTGGCGTACCGCTGCTCCATGCCCTGGTTGCGCAGCAGCCGCAGGGTACGGGCCAGCTCGGCGTCGGCGGTGCTGATCATGCCGCCCTCCAGGGCGTGCATGTTCTTCGTCGGGTAGAAGCTGAAGCAGCCGGCGGTGCCGAAGGCGCCGACCGGGGTGCCGTTCAGCTCGGCGCCGTGCGCCTGCGCGGCGTCCTCGACCACAGCGAGGCCGTGCTGCTGCGCGATCGTCATGATCCGGTCCATCGCGGCCGGGTGGCCGTAGAGGTGTACCGGCATGATCGCGACGGTCTTCGGCGTGACGGCGGCGGCGACCGCCTCCGGGTCGACGCAGAAGCTGCCCGGCTCGATGTCCACGAAGACCGGCTCGGCGCCGACCAGCCGCACCGCGTTGGCGCTCGCGGCGAAGGAGAACGAGGGCACGATGATCTCGTCGCCCGGGCCGAAGCCGAGCGCCATCAGCGTCAGCTGCAGCGCGGAGGTGCCGGAGTTGACGGCGACGCAGTGCCGGCCGCCGACCAGGTCGCCGAACTCCTCCTCGAACGCCGCGACCTCGGGGCCCTGCACGACCCGGCCGCTCCGCAGCACCCGGACGGCCGCCTCGATCTCGGCCTCGCCGATGATCGGCCGTGCGGGGGGAATGAACTCTGGATGCGGCCCGGCCATGGGGCTTCCTCCTGTCGACACGTGGTTCATGGGAGACATTTCGGGGGATGCTACCGCTCTGTCAGGAAAACAATCGGGTCGCGCTGATTGTCCGACTGGATGTGACGTTCTGTTCATGATCGACGACGGCCCTCCGGGGGCGACCCGGGTCAGACTTCCACCTCGTCGCGCACAGGCCCCACGCATGCTACCCGCAGGGCGGCGACGATCGCGGCCGCCATCCGGGGCACCTCGGCGGGCTCCAGCGGGGCCCGGGAGATCGCCATCCGCCAGTACACCGGCCCCACGATGAGATCGACGGCGGCGCGCCGGTCGGTGTCCGGGGACAGCTCGCCGCGCTCGACCGCCCGGCCGATCAGGATCCGCCCCACCGCCTGCTGGTAGTCGTCCAGGGCGGCCTGCAGCTTCTCCGCGATCTGCGGGTTGCGGGCCGCCTCGGCCAGCAGGTCCGGGATGATCTGCGCGGCCAGCCGGTGACGCAGCGCACGCGCCATCACGTGCAGCAGGATCTCCAGGTCACCGAGCAGGCTGCCGGTGTCCAGCAGCGGGATGTTGCGGCCCGCCACGGCGGAGACCATGTCCAGCACCAGGTCGAGCTTGGACCGCCAGCGGCGGTAGATGGCGGTCTTGCTCACACCGGCCCGGCGGGCCACCGCCTCGATGGAGAGGCGACCGTAGCCGACCTCGGCCAACTCCTGCATCACGGCGGTACGGATGGCGCTGGTGATCTCCCCGCGCAGCACCGCCGCGCCGGCCGGGGCACGCCTCTTCTCGGTCGTCACGTGGAACAATGTAGCGCAACGACGGTACGGTTGCGTCCCGACGTTCGGTGGACTACCTTCCATGCAGCAGCGAGGCGGCTCCTCCCCGCCGGGCCACGCTGGATCTGTTCACCGCACTGCTCCCCATCAGCACGAAAGATCGGAGCGCCTGATCATGGCCAACACCGCGGTGGCCGACCCCGAATCCGGACTGAGCCGGGCCGAACTGGCCCGGCGGTACGGGTTGCGGGTCGCCGGGGAACGACCACCACTGGGCGAGTACACCCGCCGGTTGTGGGCGTACCGGCACTTCATGACCGCGTACTCGCGGGCGAAGGTCGCGTCCTCGCTGAGCAACACCCAGCTCGGGCAGCTCTGGCAGGTGCTGACACCGCTCACCAACGCGGCGGTCTACTTCCTGATCTTCGGCGTGATCCTGTCGCAGAACCGGAACGTGTCGAACTTCATCGCGTACCTGTGCACCGGCGTGTTCATCTTCATGTTCACCCAGACCGCGGTGTCGAACGGCACCAGCGCGATCACCGGTAACCTGGGCCTGATCCGGGCGCTCCAGTTCCCCCGGGCCGCGCTGCCGATCACGGTCACGCTGGTGCAGCTCCAGCAGCTGCTCATGTCGATGGTCGTGCTGGGCGCGATCGTGCTGTTCACCGGCGAGCCGGTGACCTGGCGCTGGCTGCTGCTCGCCCCGACGCTGCTGCTCCAGACCGTCTTCAACATCGGCCTCACCATGATCATGGCCCGGATCGGCTCCAAGATCACCGACCTCAAGCAGATCATGCCGTTCGTGATGCGCACCTGGCTGTACGCCTCCGGCGTGCTCTACCCGGTGGCGCTGTTCCGCGAGCACCTGCCGCACTGGGCCGCGAGCCTCCTGGAGTGGAACCCGCCGCTGGTCTTCATCGAGCTGGCCCGCTACTCGCTGCTCGACTCCCACCAGGCCCACCTGGTCAGCTCGCCGCCGAAGCTCTGGGCCCTCGGCCTGTTCTGGGCGGTCGTCATGGGCATCGGCGGGTTCGTCTACTTCTGGCGCGGAGAGAAGGAGTACGGCCGTGGCTGAGCAGACCCTGCCGCTGAACGCCGGTCCCGTGATCGACTCGGGTCGCGTGCCCACAGTCGTGGTGGACGACGTGCACGTGATCTACCGGATCCACAAGGGCGCGAGCGGCGGCACCACACCGGTCTCCGCGCTCAAGCGGATCGTCTCGCGCACCAAGGCGCCGAACATCCGCGAGGTGCACGCGGTCAAGGGCGTGAGCTTCACCGCGTACCAGGGTGAGGCGATCGGCCTGATCGGCAGCAACGGCTCCGGCAAGTCGACGCTGCTGCGGGCCATCGCCGGGCTGCTCCCGCCGGCCCGCGGCGCGGTCTACACCCAGGGCCAGCCGTCCCTGCTGGGCGTCAACGCCGCGCTGCTCAACGACCTGTCCGGCGAGCGCAACGTGGTGCTCGGCTGCCTCGCCATGGGCATGCAACCGGACCAGGTCAAGAAGATCGCCCCGGAGATCATCGAGTTCTCCGGCATCAACGAGCGCGGCGACTTCGCCTCGCTGCCGATGCGCACGTACTCCTCCGGCATGGGCGCCCGGCTGCGCTTCGCCATCTCGTCGGCGAAGAAGCACGACGTGCTGCTCATCGACGAGGCGCTGGCCACCGGTGACCGCAAGTTCCGGGTCCGCAGCGAACAGCGGGTCCGCGAGCTGCGCGACAGCGCCGGCACCGTGTTCCTGGTCAGCCACTCCATCGGCTCGATCCGGGACACCTGCGAGCGGACCATCTGGCTGGAGGGCGGCGTCCTGAGGATGGACGGCCCCACCAAGGAGGTCTGCGACGCGTACGAGGGCCAGAAGTAGCCCGCCGGAGCGCACCGGTCCCGGGATCGCCCGGATCGGTGCGCTCCGCCGTCCGCGTTAAGGTTTTCGGATCCATCCCCTTTCACCCAGAGTGAGGTACGGCAATGACGCAGGACCACACCACCGCACCGGACGCCGCGCCGGCGAGCCCGGCACCCTGGCGACCCGCGCGTACGGTGGCCGTGATCCTCGCCGGGGGGACCGGCACGCGCCTCGGGCTGGGCATCCCGAAGCAGCTCCTCAAGATCGCCGGTAAGCCGATCATCGAGCACACCCTGGCCGTCTTCGAGGCCGCGCCGGAGATCGACGAGATCATCGTGCTGATGGCCACCGGTCACGTCGACGACGCGCGGCGCATCGTCGCCGACGCCGGCTTCCGCAAGGTCACCAAGGTGATCGAGGGCGGCGAGACCCGCAACGACACCACCCGGATCGCGCTCGACGCGGTCGGCGAGGGCGACGTCAACATCCTCTTCCACGACGCGGTACGCCCGCTGGTCAGCGCCCGGATCGTGCGCGAGTGCGTGAACGCGCTCTGGACGTACTCGGCCGTCGACGTGGCCATCCCGTCCGCCGACACGATCATCCAGGTCGACGCGGACGACTGCATCACCGACATCCCGGTCCGCTCCCGGCTGCGCCGCGGCCAGACCCCGCAGGCGTTCCGCTCCGGCACCATCCGCGAGGCGTACCGCCGTGCCGAGGGCGACCCCGACTTCGCCGCCACCGACGACTGCGGCGTGGTGCTGCGCTACCTGCCCGGCACGCCGATCAAGGTGATCGACGGCTCGGACGAGAACATCAAGGTCACCCACCCGGTCGACGTGCACCT
>NZ_JAGPXV010000209.1:0-8823 GCF_018070405.1 Micromonospora sp. D75 | reverse complement strand
CTGGGCGCCCTGGCGGTGGCGGGCTTCTTCACGATCTCCGGTTTCCTCGTCGTCGGCTCGGCGCGACGCAACTCGGTGCCCCGCTTCCTGTGGCACCGGGCGCTGCGGATCTGGCCCGGGCTGTGGGTCTGCCTGCTGTTCACCGGCCTGGTCGTGGCGCCCCTGCTGTACCTCGACCGGCACGGCACGCTCGACGGGCTGTGGCGCAGCCCGGGCGGCGTGCTCGACTACCTGCGGCTGAACTGGTGGGGCGGGCTGCGGCAGTTCGGCATCGCCGACCTGCTGCGCGGTGACACGCCGTACTGGCACTGGCAGGGCGGGAACACGATCAACGGGTCGTTGTGGACGCTCGCCTACGAGATCTACTGCTATCTGGCGGTGGCCGTCCTGGCCGCGCTGACCGTCCTGCGCCGGCAGCTCCGCTGGGTCACGCTGCTCGCCGTGGTCGCGGTGTTCGGCGTCCTCTGCTGGAACCACCTCCAGCCCGGTGCGGCGCTCTGGACCAGCGGGGCGGTCGGTCCGCTGCCGATGCTCGGCGCGCTGCAGAAGACCTACCTGCTCTGGTTCGGGTTCATGTTCCTGGCCGGCGGGGCCGCCGAGCTGTACCGCGACCGGCTGCCGATGAACGACCTGCTCGGCGTGCTCGCGCTCGGCACGGTCGGCTGGCTCGCCGTGCGGGGCGACTTCGTCGGCCCGGGGGTGTACGCCGTCGACGGCGCGTTCTTCGCACCGGCGCTGCTCGCCTACGCGTACGCCGTCCTCTGGCTCGCCGTACGGCTGCCGCGCGTGCTGCACCGCGTCGGCCGCGACAACGACTACTCGTACGGTGTCTACATCTACTCGTTCGTGGTGCAGCAGGTACTCGCCAAGTTCGGCCTGCCGGCTCTCGGCGTGGCCGGGTTCTTCCTGGTCAGCGCCGTGCTCAGCCTCGGGCTGGCGATGCTCTCCTGGCATCTGGTGGAGAAGCCGACGCTGCGGGGAAAGGACTGGACGCCGCCCGCGCTGCGCGAGCCGCCGGATCGGCCGGGTCAGGACGGTCCCGACGCGCCTGCGCTGCCCGGGCGCGCGGCGGGCGCCGAGCCGGATCCGGCCGCCGCGCCGGCCGCTGGCTGACGGGGGCCGGCGGCGGCTTGCGCGCCAGGTTGCCGGCGACGCGGCACCGGCAGCGACCGCGCCGACAGGGACGGGTTGTCGGCGGCGCCCAGCGCGACCGCCAGGAGCAGCACGGCCACGGCGCCCAGCCACAGCCACACGTCGAAGAAGAAGATCTGGGCCGCGAACCCGACCAGCAGGAGGCGGGCCGGCAGCGACCGGAGGTGCCGGTAGAGCAGCACCAGGAGCGCCAGCAGGCAGGCCAGTCCGATCAGGCCGAAGTTGTACCAGAACGTCAGGTAGGTGTTGTCGAAGACCTGGGCCTGGCCGTCGCCGATGCCGACGTTCTCCAGGAACCGCACGTTTGCCTCCGGCCCGTTGCCGAAGACGACTGTGGACCAGTCGCTGGTGATGCCGTCCCAGACCACGCACATGCGCGTGAAGCGGGCGTCGGCGCTGGCCGGGTCGGAGATCCGTGAGCCCGCCACGTCGACGGAGTCCACGGCGCTCGCGGTTGGCGCCGCCGGGAGCGGCGCGCCGGGCTCCGGCGGCAGGGAACTCGCCGCCGGAGGCGCCGGCGCGGCCGGGCTCGGCGCGGCCGGGCTCGGCGTGGCAGCGGGCGATTCGGGGGCCGGCGCCGCCGAACTCGCTGCCGGAGCGGCCGGGCTCGGGGTGGGTGCGGCGGTGGTGGTGTCGGGCCGCAGGGCCGGCGGGTTGACCGCCACGAGCGTGAAGGTGACCGCGGCGACGGCGGCAGTGGCGCCCAGGCCGCGCCAGCTGACCTTCCGCCACTGGAGGAACAGCCAGAGCCCGAGCGCGAGAACCGTGCCCACCCAGGCGCTGCGGGTGCCGGAGAGCACCAGGCCGACGAGGTTGGCGGTGACCGGCACGTACCAGAACCGGCCCCGGAGCGTCAGCGCGACGAGCACCATGGCCATGGCGAACGTGCCGTAGATGATGGGGTGCCCGGACAGGCCCACCGCCCGGGTCGCGTCGAACGCCGAGGTGTAGGTCCAGTCGTACGCGAACTGGTCGAAGATCGGCCAGCTCCGGGAAGCGGTCTGGTACTTGGCGAACACGGCCACGGCGACGCTGAACCAGGTGAGCGCCTCCGCGATCCGCCGGACGGTCCGCCGGTCGTGCCGTGCCTCCTCGGCGAGGTGCCAGGCCAGCACGCCGAAGCACAGCAGGGGCGCGACGCCGACCGCGATCGGCTTCACCCCGTGCCAGTGGACCAGCCCCGCGAGCACCGCGCACGCCGGGAGCAGGAGCGCCGCCGCGAGCGCCTTCGGCGGCCACCCGTCGCGTTCGGCGCGCAGCACCCGCCCCCACGCGGCGAGGAGGAACAGGACCAGCAGCAGCGCGTACGAGGGATTCGTCGGATAGCCGACGTCGATGGTCACCGGGACGGCGAACGCGATGACGAAGACCGCCCAGGTGATCCGGACCGGGTCCGTCAGCACCCAGCCGAGCAGGGCGCCGACGGCGACCCCGAGCGCGAGCTGCCACCTGCCCGTCAGCAGGAACCCGGCCGCCAGAACGACGAGGCCGAGGCCGAGGTAGCGGCCCCTGCGCTCCACGCCCCTCTTCCGGTCAGCCAACACGCGCACCGCACGATCGTACGGATCAGCAGTGGCCGATCGGCACCAGCCCCGGGGACGGGGACGCGGACCCGCAGTTCCGGGCCTGTCGACGCACCTGAGTGGTGGGTTAGGGTGACGGCCGGTCGGCAGGCGGGGATAGGGATCTACGTGGTGACACGGGTGGAACCAGCCGATGTGGACAGAACCGGCGCGGCGGCGGGCCGACCGCCGGGGCCCCGCCCGATCCTGTGGGACAGCACCGCCGTCCTCGCGCTGCTGTGCCTGCTGCCGATCCTGCACGACGTCAAGACCATGCTCGGCGCGCCGTACTGGCTCGACGAGGCGTGGGTCGCGCTGTCCGTCCGGTTCCCGCTGGGCGACCTGCCGGTCACCACGTCGTCCAGCCCGCTCGGCTGGAGCTTCCTGCTGCGGCTGGTGCCGGACCCGGACGACCTGCGGCTGGTCACCCTGGCGTTCCAGGGGCTCGCGGTCGTGGCGGCGTACGGGCTCGGCAGGTCGCTGCGGTGGTCGACGCCCGGCCGGGGCGTGGTGGCCGGCGCGGCCTGCGCGGCGGCGGTCCTGCTGCTCCCCGCCCAGCAGGTGCGCCACGACCTCAAGCAGTACACCGCCGACGCCGCCGTGGCCGTGGGCGTGCTCGCCCTGGTCGCCTGGGTCGAGCAACGGTGGTCGCGGCGGCGGCTCAACGTGCTGACCGCCGCCGTCGCCGCGGGCATGCTGTTCAGCCACGTCACCGCGATCGTGGCGCCGTGCGCGTTCGGCGGGCTGCTGCTGGTCACCACGGTCCGGCGGCAGTGGCTACGCCTGGTCGAGGTGGCGGTGGCCGGGCTCAACGCCGGGCTGGTCCTCACCGGCGTCTACTTCGGCATCTCGATGCAGGGCCGCAACGTACCCATGCAGCAGTTCTGGGCCGGCAACTTCCCCGGCGTCACCGAGCTGCCCGGCTACCTGGCGCGGCAGGTCGACACGCTGATGCCGGTGGTCGGCGCGCCCGGGCTGGTGGTGGTCGCCCTGCTCGTGGCCGGCACGCTGACGCTCCGCCGGCACGGCCGGCCCGCCGCCGCGGTCGCCGTGATGCTCCTGCCCGTGGTGGCGACGATCGTCGGCGTCGCGAAGGTCTATCCGCTGCTGGAACTGCGTACCTCGCACTTCCTGCTCGTCACCGCCGCCGCGGTGGCCGGGCTCGGGGTCGCCGGGTCGGCGAGCCGCGCGGCCGACCTGGCCTGCCGCCGGCTCCCCCGGGTGCGGCCCGCCGTCCTGACCGCGGCCGTCTGCGCGGTAGTGCTCGGTGGGTACGCGGCCGGCAACAGCCACTGGTACCGGTTCAACGGGAACGAGCCGGGGCTCTACTACACGGCGATCGCCGTCACCGACGTGCGTTCGGCGACCGAGTACGTGGCCCGGCACCGGCTCCCGAACGACGTCGTGGTCATGAACAACGCGGCCTGGTACGGGTTCGCGTTCTACTCCCGGCACGAGCGGCTGAGACTGGTGGTGCCGCACGGCAACACGGTGGGCTGGTGGGTCGACATGCCCGACCGGCCCGACGTGGTGGTGGTGCCCGGCCACGACACGACTGCCGTGCAGGCCGGTCTCCGGCACGCGGTCGAGCTGGCGGCCGAACGCGGCGACGGGGCGCGCGTCTGGCTGATCCGCTCGCACGTCGTCGGCGACGAGGTGGACGCCTGGCGGCAGGCGCTCGCCGCCTACCGCGTCGAGCAGGTCACCGGCGGGGTCGAGCCGGTCGCGCGGATCAGCGCCGCATGACGCGGCGCGGCGGTCAGCTGCCGCGCTGCCACAGGTCGCGCAGGGCGTCCCAGTCGCCGTCCACACCGTCCTTGCAGAGCGTCTCGATGTAGAAGGCCCCCTGCATGTCGTCGGGGTCCCACCAGACGCCGCAGATCGCCCGGCCGTCCTCGCCCTCGAAGGCGTACTCGACGTAGCTGCCGGGCTTGCCGGTCACCCCGCCCTTCGTGGTGCTCGCCTCGCGCAGCCCCGGCGCCAGCGAGCCGCCGGCCAGGTTGAGCTGCTGGCGGTACGCCCGCGCGGTGTCCTTCTGCTTCTGTCCCGGGTAGAGCGTGAAGTGCAGCCACGCGCCGCCGTAGTGGCAGAACACGTGCCCCTTCTCGTCCGCCGGCAGCTTCGGGGCGCCCGGCTGGTCGTAGACGGTGCAGCCGCCGATCCGGGTCAGCCAGGGCTCGACCAGCGGGGCCAGCTCACCCTCGAACTTGGCCTTGTTGATGGCGAGCTGCGTGGCCTCGTAGGGCGGCAGCGACGGGCTGGCCGACGGCGTGGGCGTCGCGGCCTCCTTCTCGCGTCCTGCGCCCAGGAAGAACCCGGCGGTGCCGGCGACCAGGGTGAGCACCAGGGCGCCGACGATCGAGATCCAGTCGCGCCGCTTCGGCGCCGGCTGCACCGGGGCGATCCGGCGTCCGCCGGACGAGTCCAGCGGGTCGGTGGCCACCGGCGCCGAGCCGACGGCGGGTGGCGCGGAGACGGCGGACTGCGCGGGGACCCCGGAGGTCGCGGAGACGGCGGCCGGGGACATCGGCGCGCCGGAGATCGGCTGGGCCGCCATCGCCCAGGGCTGCGGAACCCACGGCAACTGGGACGGCGGGGAGACCGGGGCGGCGGCCGGGGGCGGTGGGAGCATCTCGGCCGTCGGGGTGCGCTGGTAGTCCATGCCGAGGCTGCGGAACAGCCGCTCGGCCGCACCTTCCTCTTCGGACGGGTACGCGATCCAGGGCTCGGCGGCGGCGAAGTCGGCGTTGACGTACCGGTGGCCGCCGGGGGTCTGGGCCAGCACGTTCGCCGCGTTGGCGAACGCCTCCCGCCAGCGCTGGTCACCGGCGGCGGCGCCTTCGAGGACGGCGACGGTGACCGGGCGGTCCTGTCCGTCGAGAGCCGCCCACGCCCGGCCGACCTGGCACTCGCCCAACGTCTCGGTGAACCTGTACGGCCCCTCCGGCTGCATGCCCCACTCCTCTGTTCACCCGCCGTGCGGATAGTACAGAGAGCACGCTCATCGGACCTCCCTGCGGTCGCGCGACGCTTGCGCTCTGAAAGTTTTCATGCATAGAGTCGGCTCGTGAATGAAAGCGGTGCGGCCTCCCCTGACCGCCTGCTCGACCTCTTCCACGGCGTACGGCTCACCCCGACGCAGCGCCGCATCGCGCACTGCCTGGTGCGGCACGCGGGCGCGGCGGCGTACCTGTCCGCCGCCGAGGTGGCCGAGCTCGCAGGCGTCAGCCAGCCGTCGGTGACCCGGTTCGCCATGGCGCTCGGCCACGACGGCTACCCCGCGCTGCGCCGCCGCCTGCGCGAGCTGGGCGCGCGCGACACCGCCGACCAGGACCGCGCCGGGAACGCCCTGCAACGGGCGGTGCACGCCGAACGGGACAACCTCGACCGGCTCGCCGCGCAGCTCGCCGACGCCGACCGGGTCGCCGAGGTGGGCCGCCTGCTCGCCGCCAGCCGCCCGCTGCCGGTGCTCGGGCTGCGGGCCGCCGCGCCGCTGGCCGCCTACTTCGCCTACTTCGCGGCGAAGGTGCACCCGGACGTACGGGTGTTCGACGACGGCGGCAGCATGCTCGTGGACCGCCTGGACCAGGCGGTGGCGGCCGGCGCGACGGCGATGCTCGCGTTCGTGCTGCCCCGCTACCCCCGGGAGACCCTGGAGGCGCTGCGCGAGGCCCGGGACGCCGGCCTGACCGTCGTGGCGATCACCGACTCGCCGGTGAGCCCGGCCACCGAGCACGCCCAGGTGGTGCTGCCCGCCGCCGTCGGCGCCGACCTCGTCTTCGACCTGCACACCGCACCGATGACCCTGGCCATGGTGGTGCTCCAGGCGATCTGCGACGCCGCACCGGCCGAGACCCAGGACCGGCTCGAGGCGTTCGAGTCGTCCGCCGCCCGCCGCCAGTTGTTCCTCGGCTGAGAGGAGTACGAGATGCACCAGCCCGTCCGCGCCGCCCGCGGCGTCACCCGCACCGCGAAGGGGTGGCCGCAGGAGGCCGCCCTGCGGATGCTGATGAACAATCTCGACCCGGAGGTGGCCGAGCGCCCCGACGACCTGGTGGTCTACGGCGGCACCGGCAAGGCGGCCCGGGACTGGCCGTCGTACCACGCGCTCGTGCGCACGCTCACCGAGCTGCGCGACGACGAGACGATGCTGGTGCAGTCCGGCCGGCCGGTCGGTGTGATGCGGACCCACGAGTGGGCGCCGCGCGTGCTGCTGGCCAACTCCAACCTGGTCGGCGACTGGGCCACCTGGCCGGAGTTCCGCCGCCTGGAGTCGCTGGGCCTGACCATGTACGGGCAGATGACCGCCGGTTCGTGGATCTACATCGGCACCCAGGGCATCCTCCAGGGCACGTACGAGACGTTCGCCGCCGTCGCCGCCAAGCGCTTCGGGGGCACGCTCGCCGGCACGCTGACGCTCACCGCCGGCTGCGGCGGGATGGGCGGGGCGCAGCCGCTCGCCGTCACCATGAACGGCGGCGTCTGCCTGATCGTGGACGTGGACCGGTCGCGGCTGGACCGCCGGGTGCACGACCGCTACCTCGACGAGGTGGCCGACTCGCTCGACGACGCCATCGAGCGGGCGCTCGCGGCCAGACGGGACCGGCGGGCGCTCAGCGTCGGCGTGGTCGGCAACGCCGCCACCGTCTTCCCCGAGCTGCTGCGCCGGGGCGTAGCCATCGACATCGTGACCGACCAGACCAGCGCGCACGACCCGCTGTCGTACGTGCCGGAGGGCGTGGACCCGGGCGACGCGCGGGATTACGCGGCGGCCAAGCCGGCCGAGTTCCCCGACCGGGCCCGGGCGTCGCTGGCGAAGCACGTGGAGGCGATGGTCGGCTTCCTGGACGCGGGCGCGGAGGTCTTCGACTACGGCAACTCGATCCGGGGCGAGGCCAAGCTCGGCGGATACGAGCGGGCGTTCGACTTCCCCGGGTTCGTGCCCGCGTACATCAGGCCGTTGTTCTGCGAGGGCAAGGGCCCGTTCCGCTGGGCCGCGCTCTCCGGCGACCCGAAGGACATCGCCGCCACCGACCGGGCGATCCTCGACCTGTTCCCGGAGAACGAGTCCCTCGCCCGGTGGATCCGGATGGCCGGCGACCGGGTCGCGTTCCAGGGTCTGCCGGCGCGGATCTGCTGGCTCGGCTACGGCGAGCGGGACCGGGCCGGGGTGCGGTTCAACGAGATGGTCGCGTCCGGCGAGCTGAGCGCGCCGGTGGTGATCGGCCGGGACCACCTGGACTGCGGCAGCGTGGCCAGCCCCTACCGGGAGACCGAGGCGATGGCCGACGGCTCCGACGCGATCGCCGACTGGCCGCTGCTGAACGCGCTCGTGAACACCGCCAGCGGCGCGTCCTGGGTGTCGATCCACCACGGCGGCGGCGTCGGCATCGGCCGGTCCATCCACGCCGGGCAGGTCTGCGTGGCCGACGGCAGCGAGCTGGCCGGCCAGAAGATCGAGCGGGTGCTGACGAACGACCCGGCGATGGGCGTCATCCGGCACGTCGACGCCGGCTACGACGACGCCCGCGCGGTGGCCGAGCGCACCGGCGTCCGCATCCCGATGGCCGAGTAAGGAAGGGCCCCTTGTTAACGCATTCTGCATGGGAAGGGTCCCTTCCTAACCGGTTCCGGGAGCTGTGGGACGAGATCGCGCCGATCGGGCGCGACGAGGGCAGCGGCGGCTACCTGCGCTACGCGCTGACCGAACCGGAGCTGCGGCTGCGGGAGTGGTTCCACAACCAGGCCGACGCCCGCGGGATGCCGGTTCAGCAGGACGGCAACGGCAACCTGTTCGCCTGGTGGGGCGACCCGGAGGCCGGCGACGCGGTGCTCACCGGCAGCCACTTCGACTCGGTGCCGCACGGCGGCGCGTACGACGGTCCGCTCGGCATCGTCAGCGCGTTCCTCGCCGTGGACGAGCTGCGGGCCGCGGGCATCACCCCGGAACGGCCGGTGGTGGTGGCCGCGTTCGTGGAGGAGGAGGGCGCGCGGTTCGGCGTACCCTGCCTGGGGTCGAGGCTGCTCACCGGCGAGATCGACGTCGACCGCGCGGCCGGGCTGCGCGACCAGGCCGGGACGACCTTCGCGCAGGCGCTCGGCGAGCGGC
>NZ_JAGPXV010000208.1:0-8851 GCF_018070405.1 Micromonospora sp. D75 | reverse complement strand
GCACCGACCTGGCCCTGACCCGGTTCGCCAACTCGTTCATCCATCAGAACGTGTCCGAGACCGGTGTCTCCGTACACCTGCGGTTGCACGTGGACGGGCGGACCGCGACCGGCAGCGGCAGCCGGGTCGACGCCGACGGGCTGGCCGCCCTGGTCGAGCGGACCCGGGCCGCGGCCCGGCTCGCGCCGCCCGACCCGGCCTGGCCGGGACTGACCGCGCCGACGCCCGTGCCGTCCGGCCCGGCCACCGACGAGGCCACCGCGTTCGCCTCGCCCGGCGAGCGGGCCGAGCGGGTACGCGCGTTCGTGGACGCGGTCGACGGGCTGGAGGCGGCCGGCTACTGCCGCACCGCGTACCGGTCGGGGGCGTTCGCCAACTCGGCCGGGCACACGGCGGCCGGAAGCGCGGCCGAGGCGGCCATGGACGGCATCGCCCGCGCCGGCGCCGCGGACGGGGTGGCGCGGCTCTGCGCCGACCGGCTCGCCGACCTCGACGGCGCGGCGCTCGGCGCGCACGCGGCGGCGAAGGCACGGGCCGCGGCCGACCCGGTCGAGCTGCCGCCCGGGCACTACGAGGTGGTGCTCGAACCGGCTGCCGTCGCCGACCTGCTGCAGAACCTCGCCTGGTTCGGCTTCAACGGCAAGCGGTACGCCGAACGGCAGTCGTTCGCCGAGCCGGGCACCGCCCAGTTCGACCCGCTGGTGACGCTGGTGGACGACCCGCTGCACGCCGGTACTCTGCCGTTCGACCTGGAGGGCACGCCGCGGCGGGCGTTGCCGCTGGTCGAGGGCGGCATCACCGGGGCGGTGGCGTACGACAGGCGCGGCGGCGCGGAGGCGGGCAGCGGGTCGACCGGCCACGGCATGCCGGGTAGCGCGACGTTCGGGCCGATCCCGCACAACATCCGCCTGCTGGCGGATCCGGGCGTCGCCGATGCGGGCACGACAGTCGCGGCCGGGCCGGTGAGCGCTGGCGTCACCGGAGCGGTGGGCGACCCGGACACCGCCGCGCTGGTGGCCGGGATGCGGCGCGGGCTGCTGGTGAGCGACTTCTGGTACACGCGGGTGCTGGACCCGAAGCAGCTGGTGGTCACCGGGCTGACGCGCAACGGGGTGTGGCTGGTCGAGGACGGCGTGCCGACCCGGGCGGTGCGCGACTTCCGGTTCACCGAGTCGTACCCGCGGGCGCTGGGGCCGGGGCGGGTGCTGGGCCTGGGCCGGGCGCCGGTCCGGCAGCCGGGCCGGGTCGACGGGTCCTGGTACGAGGCGCCGACGCTGCGGCTGTCCTCCTGGCACTTCACCGGCGGCGCGTCCGGGTGATCCGGCGCGTCGCCGGGCGCACCCGCGGCGCCGGTCGGCGCACCGTTCGACCGACCCGCCACATTGATCATGAACTGACTCTTTCCAAGCTGCGGGACACACGGGACACTGCGTTGCGCGGCCGGGCCGTGAAGATCGGCGTAACGTGTGTCACTTAGCCGCACCGGTTCGCCGGTGTGGCCTCGTGCGTGCGCAAGACGTGACAGTGACGTCAGGGAGATGACTCGAATGACAACTACGTCGGCCAAGACGCCGAGATCGCAGCCGCGGGGAGGGCGGGCGCGCGCCGCCATCGCGGCGAAGACGTTGCGGACCGACCGGTGGTGGTTCGCTCCGCTGATCACCGTGGTCGGGCTCAGCGCGTGGGTCATCTACGCGACGGTCCGGGTCTTCATGCACAAGTGGTACTGGGTGGAGCAGTACCACTACCTGACACCGTTCTACTCCCCCTGCGTCACCGACCGCTGTGTCGAGGGCTCCTCGCACTTCGGCCAGTTCCTGCCCGGCTGGTGGATCATCCCGGACGCGGCGCTCACCCTGCCGTTCCTGCTGCTGTTCCGGCTGACCTGCTACTACTACCGCAAGGCGTACTACCGGTCGTTCTGGCTGTCGCCGCCGGCCTGCGCGGTGCCGGACGGTCACCAGTCGTACAGCGGTGAGACGCGGTTCCCGCTGCTCGGGCAGAACCTGCACCGCTACTTCTTCTACGCCGCCGCGATCATCTCGCTGATCAACACCTGGGACGCGATCCTGGCCTTCCACTCCCCCGACGGCTTCGGCTTCGGCCTGGGCAACATCATCCTGGTCGGCAACGTGGTGATGCTGTGGGCGTACACGATCTCCTGCCACTCCTGCCGCCACATCATCGGCGGGCGGCTCAAGCACTTCTCCAAGCACCCGATGCGCTACAAGGCGTGGACCGGGGTGTCCTGGTTGAACGTCCGGCACATGCAGCTCGCCTGGATCACCCTGGGCACCCTGGCGCTCACCGACTTCTACGTGATGGCGGTCGCCGCCGGCTGGATCAACGACCTGCGGTTCATCAACTGAGAGCCTGGACATGACTGAGACGCGAATCGAACGACACCACTACGACGTCGTCGTGATCGGGGCCGGCGGCGCCGGCCTGCGCGCGGCGATCGAGGCCCGGCTGGCCGGCAAGAAGACCGCGATCATCTCGAAGTCGCTGTTCGGCAAGGCGCACACGGTGATGGCCGAGGGTGGCGCCGCCGCCGCGATGGGCAACGTGAACTCGCGGGACAACTGGCAGGTGCACTTCCGGGACACCATGCGCGGCGGCAAGTTCCTGAACAACTTCCGGATGGCCGAGCTGCACGCCAAGGAGGCGCCGCAGCGGATCTGGGAGCTGGAGACGTACGGCGCGCTGTTCGACCGCACCAAGGACGGGAAGATCTCGCAGCGCAACTTCGGCGGCCACGAGTACCCGCGCCTGGCGCACGTCGGCGACCGGACCGGCCTGGAGCTGATCCGTACGCTCCAGCAGAAGATCGTCTCGCTCCAGCAGGAGGACAAGCAGGAGTTCGGCAGCTACGACGCGCGGATCCGGGTCTTCTCCGAGACCACGATCACCGAGTTGCTGCTCGACGGCGACCGCGTCGCCGGCGCGTTCGGCTACTACCGCGAGTCCGGCGAGTTCATCCTCTTCGAGGCGCCCGCCGTGGTGCTCGCCACCGGCGGCGTCGGACGGTCCTACAAGGTCACCTCGAACTCCTGGGAGTACACCGGGGACGGCCACGCGCTGGCGCTGCGCGCCGGGGCGACGCTGATCAACATGGAGTTCCTCCAGTTCCACCCGACCGGCATGGTCTGGCCGCCCTCGGTGAAGGGCATCCTGGTCACCGAGTCGGTGCGCGGCGACGGCGGGGTGCTGAAGAACTCCGAGGGCAAGCGGTTCATGTTCGACTACGTCCCGGACGTGTTCCGCAAGCAGTACGCGGAGACCGAGGAGGAGGCGGACCGCTGGTACACCGACCCGGACAACAACCGGCGTCCGCCGGAGCTGCTGCCCCGTGACGAGGTCGCCCGCGCGATCAACAGCGAGGTCAAGGAGGGCCGGGGTACGCCGGCCGGCGGCGTCTACCTGGACATCGCCTCCCGCAAGTCGGCCGAGGAGATCCGCCGCCGCCTCCCGTCGATGTACCACCAGTTCAAGGAGCTGGCCGACGTCGACATCACCAAGGAGCCGATGGAGGTCGGCCCGACCTGTCACTACGTGATGGGCGGCGTCGAGGTCGACCCGGACTCCGGCGCGGCGTACGGCACGGTGCGCGGGCTCTACGCCGCCGGTGAGGTGTCCGGCGGCATGCACGGCTCCAACCGGCTCGGCGGCAACTCCCTGTCCGACCTGCTGGTCTTCGGCAAGCGCGCGGGCGGGCACGCGGCCACGTACACCGATCAGCTCACCAGCCGCCCGGCGGTGTCGGTGGCGGCGGTGGAGGCCGCCGTGGAGACGGCGCTGGCGCCGTTGCAGCGCGACACCGGCGAGAGCCCGTACCAGCTCCAGCAGGACCTCCAAGCGGTGATGGGCGACCTGGTCGGCATCATCCGGCGCGAGGGCGAGCTCGCGGACGCCATGCGCCGGCTGGCCGAGCTGCGGGAGCGGGTGGCGAAGGTGAGCGCGGTCGGCGGCCGGCGCTACAACCCGGGCTGGCACCTGGCGCTGGACCTGCGCAACATGCTCGTGGTCTCGGAGTGCACCGCGATGGCGGCGCTGGAGCGGCAGGAGTCGCGCGGCGGGCACACCCGGGAGGACTACCCGGCGATGGACCCGAAGTGGCGGCGGGTCAACCTGGTCTGCTCGCTGGACGGGGACGCGGTCCGGCTGACCCACAAGCCGCTGCCGAAGATGCGGCCGGAGCTGATCGGGCTGTTCGACCGGGCCGAGCTGGCCAAGTACCTGACCGACGAGGAACTCGCCGAGTTCGACGCCCTCACCGAGGAGGCGAACACTGATGGGAAGTAAGCGCCAGTTCCGCATCTGGCGGGGCGACGAGACCGGCGGCGACCTGAAGGACTACACGGTCGAGGTGAACGAGGGCGAGGTGGTCCTCGACGTGATCCACCGGCTGCAGGCCACCGAAGCGCCGGACCTGGCGTGCCGGTGGAACTGCAAGGCCGGCAAGTGCGGCTCCTGCTCCATGGAGATCAACGGCAAGCCGCGGCTGGGCTGCATGACCCGGATGTCGACGTTCGAGGAGTCCGAGACCGTCACGGTCACCCCGCTGCGCACGTTCCCGGTGATCCGGGACCTGGTCACCGACGTCTCGTTCAACTACGAGAAGGCCCGGGAGACCCCGGCGTTCGCGCCGCCGGCCGACGTGGCGCCCGGCGACTACCGGATGCAGCAGGTCGACGTGGAGCGCTCGCAGGAGTTCCGCAAGTGCATCGAGTGCTTCCTGTGCCAGAACGTCTGCCACGTGATCCGGGACCACGAGGAGAACAAGCCGGCGTTCTCCGGCCCCCGGTTCTTCATCCGGGCGGCCGAGCTGGACATGCACCCGCTGGACGCGCGTACCGACCGCCGGGAGTACGCGCAGTCCGACATGGGACTCGGCTTCTGCAACATCACCAAGTGCTGCACCGAGGTCTGCCCCGAGCACATCAAGATCACCGACAACGGGATCATCCCCATGAAGGAACGGGTCGTCGACCGCAGGTACGATCCCCTTGTGTGGCTCGGTAACAAGATCTTCCGGAGGGGTCAGGTGCCTCAGACCAGCGCGACCAGCGGGCATTCCAGCGGTGCCGTCACGTCCGGAGGGGCGCACGGCGGGGCGCACGCGCACTCCGGCGGAACGCACTCGCACGGCGGGGTGCACTCGCACGCGGGCGGCTCGCACGACAGCGCCGCCGAGCGTCAGGCCCAGCAGGGCGTCAACTGGCACCGCGAGGTGCCGCACCCGACCGCCCCGGCGGTGGACGCCAACGGCAAGCTGCCGCTGACCGAACTGACGTTCAACCGGGCCGCCGCGCCGTCGCCGTTCGGCGACGACGTGACGTTCCCGCTGCCCCCGGAGCACCTCAACTTCGCCCACCCGCAGCAGGACGAGCCGAAGCACTGAACGACAGCACGACGACGGGGGCCAGCGGCACACGCCGCCGGCCCCCGTCCCGTTTCGGCCCGCCTGTCCGGTCCGGAGCCTCAGTCGGACGCGGCGAGCAGCGGACGCAACGCGGCCACGATCGGCACGTCGGCCGGAAGCCAGTCGACGCTGTCCAGCTCGGCGGCGGAGAGCCAGCGCAGCTCCGCGTGCTCCAAGGCCTTCGGCTGGTCGCCGTGCAGCAGGCGGGCGGCGTAGACGCGCAGCACGGACCGGCCGTGCGCCATCCGTACGTCACGGCCGACGCGGGCGCCGACAGCCACCCGAACGCCCAGCTCCTCGGCGCACTCGCGGGCCAGCGCGTCGGTCTCGGCCTCACCCGGCTCGACCTTCCCGCCGGGGAACTCCCACCGGCCCGCCACCTCGGGGGGCGCGGAGCGCTCGCACGCCAGCACCCGGCCGCCCTCGATGATCGCGGCCCCGACGACCACCCTCGGCTCCCGCCGGTCGGCGTGTCCGCCCCCGCTAATCCGTTCGGTCCGCACGGGCCACCAGCGTGCCAGATCAATCGGCGGTTTGGGTAGCTGCGTCGGCCGTCAGGTCAGCAGAACACGGAAGTGTGGGCGTGGACACACCATCTGAGTGGCGAGAGACTAGAGAGCGTCGACTGGGACACGGGATGGCGACGATTTGGCCACAAGCCGGCAACGACGCCTGGGAGGTGCGGTGATGCGCGTGCTGTTCAGCGGCCGTGCGAAGCACGACTACCTCAGCGACGCACTGGCCCTGCTGTCGGGATGGACGCGCGAGGGCGAACAGATCCGCCGCACGATCGTCCTCGACGACACCCAGCACGCCGCGCTCACCGAACGGGTGGCGGTGGTCGCCGACGCGCTGCGGCTGCGGCCGGAGATCAGCCGCCGGGCCGATCGTACCCAGATCCGGCTGGGCCACGGCGACGGCGAGCCACTCACCGAAGGTGAGGTGCTGCTCGCGGCGCGCATCGAGGACGCGGTCCGCGCGGTCACCGAGCCCTGAGCGCTGGCGCGCCCCGCCTACCCTCAGATGCATGTCTGGCCCCACGTACGACCGCAAGGAACAGTTCCAGCAGATCCAGAGCGGGCTGCTGCCCGGTGAGCAGATCATCGCCGTCTACGACGCGGTGGGCACCGGCACCGGCTTCATCGGCCTGACCGACCGGCGGGTGATCATCCAGGACCGCTCCTTCGTCGGCAAGCGGTACGCCATCACCAGCATCCCGTACTCGAAGATCACCAGCGTGAGCGTGGTGAGCAACAAGTCCTGGGGTGGCTCGTTCTTCTCCACCGGGTCGATCGCCGTGCACGTCGGCACGCACACCTACGAGGTCGAGTTCCGGGGCGCGGAGAAGAGCCACCACGTGCACAACGTGATCCTGCACCACATCTCCTGACCTGCACTGGCACAATCGCCGCCATGCGAGGGCTGACGGCGCGCTGGCGGGCCTGGCGGGGCGACCACCGCCGGGCCGTACGCCTGGTCCGCCGGCTCCTGGTGCTCGCCACGGCCGCCGTGGTGCTGCTGGGCGCCGCCACGATCGCCAGCGTGACCTGGGTCCGCGGCGCCGCCGAGGGTCGCCTGTTCGGCGCCGCGGACGTGCCCGAGACGCCGGTCGCGCTGGTGCTGGGCACCAGGGTGGACCCGGACGGCACCCCGGCGCCGTTCCTCGCCGGCCGGCTGGAGATCGCCCGCCAGTTGTACGCCGCCGGCAAGGTCAAGGTGCTCCTGCTCTCCGGCGACCACATGGACTGGGACTACGACGAGCCGGACGCGATGCGGCGCTGGCTCGTCGAGCGGGGCGTCCCGGCGGAGAAGACGGTGCTGGACCATGCCGGCTTCGACACGTACGACTCGTGCGTGCGCGCGCACCGCATCTTCGGGGTTCGGCGGGCCACTGTGGTCACCCAGTCGTTCCACCTGCCGCGCGCGGTGGCGCTCTGCCGGGCCGCCGGCATCGAGACCGTCGGCGTCGGCGACGACACCGCCCGCCGGTACGCCGGCCAGTGGCGGATCAGCTCCACCCGGGAGCACGCCGCCTGCGTCAAGGCCGCCGTGGACGTGCTCAGCGGGCGCGACCCGGTGCACCTCGGCCGCCGGGAGACCGCTGTGGACGACGCGCTGCGGGCGTAATCCGGTTGTCGCCCCGGTCGGCTGCTGGTCTGCTGGACCCCTCGAAGCCGACCGGAGGGAGCACCGCCATGCCACACGCTGCGAAGCCCAACCGACCCGTCGTCACCCTTGCCGAAACGAGGCTTCGTGTTTCCGTACCCCATTCCGGCGGAGGTCGCTGACCTCGCGCCGCGTCCTGTCCCTTCCGCCCGGCGGGAGGGCGTGTGATGTCCGTCTTCGACGATCCCGGCTTGTTCGGCCGGCTCTGGGCCGACACCTACGACGGCCCCGGCAATCCCGACCCGGCCCCGGCCGTCGACTTCCTCGCACCGCTGGCCGAGGGCGGCCCGGTGCTCGAACTGGCGGTCGGCACCGGCCGGGTGGCCCTGCCGCTGGCCGCCCGCGGTCTGACCGTGGAGGGCGTCGAGGCGTCCCCGGAGATGGTCGCGCACCTGCGCGCCAAGCCGGGCGGCGCGGACCTGCCCGTGACCATCGGCGACATGGCGGACGTCCCGGTCGCCGGGCCGTACCGTCTGGTCTTCCTGGTGTTCAACACGCTGTTCAACCTGGTCTCCGAGGAACGCCAGGCGGCGTGCTTCCGCAACGTCGCCCGGGTGCTCGCGCCCGGCGGGGCGTTCGTCATCGAGACGTTCGTGCCCGACCCGGCGGACTTCGACCGGGACGAGCAGGTCCAGGTGCGGGAGGTGACCGAGGACTCGGCCACCATCCGCGTGCACCGGTACGACCGCGCGGCGCAGACGTTCGTGCGGCAGACCGTCACGTTCGACGCCTCCGGCGTGCACCTGAAGCCGTTCGCCATGCGCTACGCCTGGCCGGAGCAGGTCGACGAGCTGGCGGAGCGGGCCGGGCTGCGGCTCACCGAGCGGTACGCCGACTGGGACCGGTCGCCGTTCGACGCGGACAGCCGCTCGCACATCTCCGTCTACCGGCGGCGGTAGCGCTCACGTCGAGGGGCCGGGCGTCGTCCCGGCCCCTCGACGCGCGACTACGCTGACGACCGCCGGTCCGGACAGGGGGAACCGATGACTGTCACCGTCGTCGCGATGGACGACTCGCACGCCGACGCCGTGCTGGAGATCTACCGTCTGGGCATCGCCGAGGGCAACGCCACGTTCGAGACCGAGCCGCCGGACTGGGCGCGGTTCACCGCCACCCGGCTGCCCGGCCACCGCTGGGTGGCGCTCGACGAGGCAGGCGACGTGCTCGGCTGGGTGGCCTGCTCCGCTGTCTCCGACCGCTGCGTCTACGCCGGTGTGGTCGAGCACTCCGTCTACGTGCACCCGCGGGGGCGCGGGCGCGGGG
>NZ_JAGPXV010000207.1:0-8853 GCF_018070405.1 Micromonospora sp. D75 | reverse complement strand
GGGCGCGGACGCGCTGCTCACCGAACGCTGGACGCCCGCGCCGTCGGCGGACCGGCTCGCCCGGGTGATCGAGGCCGGTGGGTACGGGCCGACCGTCACCGACGCGGTCACCGCCCGGATCGAGGAGCGGATGACGCTGCTCGGCGCCGACGTCGACGCGCTCGCCACGACGCTGTTCGACACCGCGCTGGCCGGGCTGACCGAGCACTCCACCCGCACGCTCACCGCGATCACCCGCGCCACCGGCACGGTCACCGACCTGCGGGCGCTGGGCCGGGCGCTCGCCGTCGCGCTGGCGCTGTGGCGGCACGACCGGCTCCTCGGCAGCGCCGGAACCGCACCGCTGGGCGCGCTGATCACCGCCGCCGTACGCCGGGCGCTCTGGCTCGTCGAGGGCGTGCGGGCCACGGCCGCGCCGGCCGACCCGGGACGGCTGGCCGCGCTCGTCGCGGTCCGGGACGCGATCCGCCACGCCGGTCCGGCGCTCGGGCTCGACCGGGACGGCGCGCTCGCGGTGGCCGGGCGGGTCGCCGCCGACGCGGCGGCCCCGCCGGACCTGCGCGGCGCGGCGCTGGGCCTGGCCTGGTCGCTGGGCGACGTGCCGGACGCCGCCCGCGCGGTCCGGGCCGTGGCCGCGCCGGACACGCTCGGTGACTGGCTGTCCGGGTTGTTCGCGCTGGCCCGCGAGGAGGTGGTGGCCGGCGACGCCGCGCTGCTCACGGTCGTCGACGAGCTGCTGGCCGGGATGGGCGCGCACGACTTCCTGGTGGCGTTGCCCGCGCTGCGGCAGGCGTTCGGCTGGTTCCCGCCCCGGGAGCGGGCGGAGGTGGCCCGGCACGTGCAGGCGCTGCACGGCGACGACGCGCCGCCCGGTGACCTGCTGCGGCTGGACGCCGACCCGCTGCTGGTGGCCGCCGCCCGCGCGGTGGAGGAGCGGGTCGACGCGGTGCTGGCCCGGGAAGGGCTGTGGGAGGGGGAGCGGGCGTGACGGACCCGATGCGGGAACGCTGGCGGCTGGTGCTCGGCGACGCCGCGCAGGACAGCCTGGGCGGTCTGTCGGCGGAGGCGGCCGGCCGGGACGCGGCGCTGGACTGGCTCTACGGCCGCGACGCCGACCTCGGCCGCCGCGGCGTGCGGCGCGGCGGGTCCGGTCCCTCCGCGCTGACCACTGTGGACTGGCTGGACGGGATCACCCGGCTGTTCCCGAAGGAGACGGTGCAGCGGCTGGAACGCGACGCGGTCGAGCGGTACGGCATCCACGAGGTCGTCACCGACCCGGCGGTGCTGGCCCGGGTCGAGCCGAACCCGGCGCTGCTGCGCGCGGTGCTGCGCACCAAGCACCTGATGGACCCGGAGGTGCTGCGCCTGGCCCGCAAGCTGGTCGAGGCGGTGGTGCGGCAACTGGTCGAGCGGCTGGCCGCCGAGGTACGGCAGTCGTTCTCCGGGCCCCGGGCGCGACGACCCAGCCGGTTCCGGCAGGCCCGCAACTTCGACGTCCGGCGCACCATCCGGGCGAACCTGGCGCACTGGCGGCCGGACGAGCGCCGGCTGCACGTACGGCACCCGCACTTCTTCTCCCGTACCCGCCGCCACCTGGACCGCTGGCAGGTGATCCTGCTGGTGGACCAGTCCGGTTCGATGCTCGGCTCGGTGATCCACGCCGCGGTGACCGCCGCCTGCCTGTGGGGGCTGCCGGGCGTACGCACCCACCTGGTCGCCTTCGACACCGACGTGGTCGACCTGACCTCCGACGTCGACGACCCGGTCGAGCTGCTGATGAAGGTGCAGCTCGGCGGCGGCACCGACATCGCCCGCGCGGTCGGGTACGGCGCGCAGCTCGTGGAGAACCCGCGCCGGGCCATCGTCGCGCTGGTGTCCGACTTCTACGAGGGAGGGAACGCCGGACGTCTGGTCCGGTCGGTGCAGCAGCTCGTGGAGCAGGGCACGCACGTGCTGGCGCTCGCCGCGCTGGACGAGGAGGCCGACCCAGCGTACGACCGGGCCACCGCCCAGCGGCTGGCCGACGTGGGCGCCGCGGTGGGCGCAATGACGCCGGGCGAGCTGGCCGCGTTCGTGGCCGAGCACGTGGGCCGGTAGGGGGACCGGATGACCCGTGACGACCTGATCGCGCTCACCCCGGACGTGCTGGCCGCGCTGAGCAACAGGGGCCTGGTGAAGCGCGCCACCAGGGAGGTCAACGCCGGTGAGCGGCCGGTGCTCACCGAGGACGCCGACGGCGCGGTGCGCGCCGCGTACCCGGACGGGGTGACGGTGACGCTGCCCGTGGGTGGCGGCCTCGCGGCCGGGATCTGCTCCTGCCCGGCGCCCGGCGTGTGCCGGCACCTGCTCACCGTCGTGCTGACCTACCAGCGCACGCACGCCGACGCCCCCGGCCGCGAGGTCGCGCCGGACCAGCCCGCGGCGCCGGACCGGCAGGCCGTGCCGGGCCACGACGCCGCGTCGAGCCACGACGCCGAGCCGGGCCACGACGTCACGCCGGGCCTGGACGACGCCGGGGCCGGCTGCGAACCGTGGCGGTGGTCGCCGGGCGACGTCACCGACGAGGAACTGGCCGCCGCGATCAACGCCCCGGCGCTCGCCGCCGCGAAGCGACGGCTGCGCCGCGGCTACACCGCCGTGGTCCACCGGCCGGACGCCGCCGACCCGGTCCCGCGCGTGGAGCTGCCCACCGGCACGGTCCGGTTCCTCGTGCCCCGCCAGATCGGGTACGCGCGCGGCGTCGCCGCCGACGACGGCGGAGAGTCGATCGCGCTCGCCGTGTGGGCGTGCCGGGCGGCCGACCGGGAACACCCGGACCGTCCCGAGGCGCAGGTACGCGTCGGCGGACCGGCCACCGTGACGGATCACCCGGCGCTGGACGCGGCGGTGGCGCTGGCCGCCGACGTGCTGCTGACCGGCGTCGCGCACCTGGGCTCCGGCGTGGACGCCCGGCTCGCGGCGGCCCGGCGGGACCTCGACGCGGCCGGTCTGCGCTGGCCGCTGCTCGCCGTGGAGGACCTGGCCGGGCAACTGGAGGCGTACGCCGCGCGCGGCGCCCGGTACCGGCCGGAGACCCTCGCCGACCTGCTCGCCGAGCTGCCCGCGCGGCGGCGCGCGGTGGTCAACGCCGGGGCCACCCCGCCGGAGCGGGTACTCGGCACCCACGAGCCGGCGGAGACGCCGCTGCGGCGGGTACGGCTGACCGGCCTCGGCGCCCGGGTCCGGTCCAGCGGCGGCGAGGTGGGCGTGGACGTGGTGCTCGCCCACCCGGCCGCCGTCTCGGTGCTGGTGCTGCGCCGCGCCTACCCGGTCACCGGCGACGACCCGCCCACCGGGCGCGAGCTGGCCGGGCGGCGGATCACCGGCGCCACGCTCGGCGCGCTCGCCGGCGGCAACGTGGTCTCCGAGTCGGCGGTGCGCAGCGCCGCGCACCAGCTCCGGTTCGCCGCCGGCCGGCTGGCCCGCACCACTGTCACGCCCGGCGCGGGAGACTGGTCCGGCCTGCCGCCGGGCCTGCTCGCCCGCGACCCGGACGCGCTCGCCGCCGAGCTGGCCGGACGGCCACCCCGGCTGCTGCGCCCCCGGACCGCCGCCGAGTCGGTGCGGGTGCTCGCGCTCGGCGAGGTCCGCGCCATCGGGTACGCGGCCGGCGAACAGCGCCTGCACGCCACGGTGACCGGGGCCGACGGCGGCACGGCGACCGTCACCGCCACTCACCACGCCGCCGCCCCGGGTGCACTCGACGCGCTCGCGGCGGCACTGGACGGCACACACGGGCCCCCGCGCTATGTCAGCGGGGCAGTCCGCCGGGGCGCCGACGGACTCGTCGTCGAGCCGCTGGCGGTGGTCGCCGACACTGTGGTCGTACCCGATCTGGCGCCTGGCGTGGGTGACGGGCGGCTGGCCGGCGCGGTCGACGCCCGGCCCGACCCGGTCGCCGCGGCGCTGGGTGCGGCGGTGGCGCTGCTCGCGCAGGCCGCGCACACCGGCCTGCGGCACCTGCCGGCAGCCTTCCCGGAGCGGCTGCGCGCGACGGCGGCCGGGCTCGCCGCGGTCGGCCTGGACCGCTGCGGCGCGACAGTGTCCGGCCTGGCCGGCGCGCTCGGCGCCGACCCCGGCGAACCGGCGGTACGGGCCTGGGTGGACGCCTGGATCCGGCTGTCGGTCACCGGGGAGTCCCGGTGAGCCGGTCCCCACGCCCGGCCAGGATCGCTACGGTGTGACGGTGGCGACCACGGCGGCGCAGGAGATCCAGGTGGGGGAGCGGCTGGTCCGCGTCTCCAGCCCCGACAAGCCCTACTTCCCGGAGCGCGGGCTGACCAAGCTGGACGTGGTCAACTACTTCCTGTCCGTCGGCGACGGCATCCTGCGCGCGCTGCGGGACCGGCCGACCATGCTGGAACGCTGGCCGCGCGGCGTGTTCGAGGGCGCCAAGGTGGCCACCCGGCAGACCAACAAGGGCGACGCGTTCTACCAGAAGCGGCTTCCGGCCGGCGCGCCCGACTGGGTGCGCACCGCGCACATCACGTTCCCCAGCGGCCGTACCGCCGACGAGGTGGCGCCGAGCGAGCTGGCCGTGGTGATCTGGGCGGCCAACCTGGGCACGCTGCGGTTCCACCCGTGGCCGGTGTCGAAGGGCGACGTGGAACGCCCCGACCAGTTGCGCATCGACCTCGACCCGATGCCGGGTGTCGACTTCGCGCAGGTGGTGCCGGTGGCGCACGAGGTACGCGCGTACCTGGCCGAGCTGGGCCTGGAGGGCTTCCCGAAGACCACCGGCGGGCGCGGCATCCACGTGTACGTCTCGATCGAGCCGCGCTGGAGCTTCGGCGAGTGCCGGCGGGCGGTGCTCGCGCTGGGCCTGGAGATGCAGCGCCGCCTGCCCGACCTGGTCACCACCACGTGGTGGCGCGACCAGCGGGACCGGCCGGTCTTCGTCGACTACAACCAGATGGCCCGCGACCACACGATGACGTCGGCGTATTCGATCCGGCCGACCCCCGCGGCGCTGGTCTCGGCGCCGCTGGAGTGGTCCGAGCTGGACGACGCCCGCCCGGAGGACTTCGACGTGGTCAGCATGCCCGCGCGGTTCGCCGACCGCGGCGACCCGCACGCCGGGCTGGACGGGCGGCGGTACTCGCTGGAACCCCTGCTGGAGCGGGCCGACGCCGAAGGGCTGGAGTCGCCGCCGGAACGCTGAGGCGGTCAGTCCCAGGGGCTCTGCGTGCCGTCGAACTCCTCGAACACCAGCCAGGTGCGCGTCGACAGCACCCCGGCGATGCTCTGCACCCGGTCCAGCACCACGTCCCGCAACGTCGCGTTGTCCGGCGCCCGGACCAGCGCGAGGACGTCGTGCTCGCCACTGAGCAGCGCCGCGTGCTCGATGTAGCGCACCCGGGCCAGCTCGGCGGAGACCTCCCGCCAGGTGTTCTGCTCGATGGTCAGCGCGATGTACGCCGACGTGCCCAGCCCGGCCGGCTCCGGCGCGACCCGCGCGGTGAACCCGGTCAGCACCCCGTCGCGCAGCAGCCGCTCCACCCGGGCGTACGCGTTGGTGCGCGAGACGTGCACCCGTTCGGCCAGCGTACGGATGGACGTGCGGGCGTCACGGACCAGCTCGCGCAGGATCCGCCGATCCACCTCGTCCAACGGCCCGGCCGAACGTCCCGTTCCGCCCGCCGCGCCCGGTGTGGTGCCGGTCTCCTGGCTCACCGCAGCCGCCTTCCCGTGCCATTCGTCCCGCGTTCATCCCGCATGTTGAGTCAATCATCCACGACCGGGAGCATAGGGCCACCACACGTCCAGGAGGTCCCCGCCGTGACGACCACACCCCAGGCGGTCCGCAGGGCATCCCCGCGCACCCGCCGGAAGACCACCCCGGCCGCACCCGACCCGTCGGCCGGCTTCATGCCGCAGCGGGAACCGGTCCGGCTGCTCGAACCCGACGGGACCCCGCTGCCGGCCCGCGACGACTACCCGGAGCCGCCGGTCGAGACGCTGCGCGAGATGTACCGGCGGATGGTCGTCGGCCGCCGCTTCGACGTGCAGGCCACGGCGCTCACCAAGCAGGGCCGCCTCGCCGTCTACCCGTCCGCGCGCGGCCAGGAGGCGTGCCAGATCGGCGGCGTGCTCGCGCTGCGCGAGGACGACTGGGTGTTCCCCACGTACCGCGAGTCGATGGCGCTGACCGCGCGCGGCCTCGACCCGGTCGAGGTGCTCACGCTGCTGCGCGGCGACTGGCACTGCGGGTACGACCCCGCCGCCACGCACACCGCGCCGCAGTGCACCCCGCTCGCCACCCAGTGCGTGCACGCCGCCGGGCTGGCCTACGGCGAGTCGTACCAGGGCCGTGACACCGTGGCGCTGGCGTTCATCGGCGACGGCGCGACCAGCGAGGGCGACTTCCACGAGGGCATCAACTTCGCCGCCGTGTTCAAGGCGCCCGTCGTCTACCTGGTGCAGAACAACAAGTACGCGATCAGCGTGCCGCTGTCCCGGCAGACCGCCGCGCCGAGCCTCGCGTACAAGGGCGTCGGCTACGGCGTACCCAGCGAGCAGGTCGACGGCAACGACCCGGTCGCCGTCCTCGCGGTGCTGGAGCGCGCCGTCGCGCACGCCCGCGCCGGCAAGGGCCCCTACCTGGTCGAGGCGCACACCTACCGGATGGAACCGCACACCAACGCCGACGACCAGACCCGCTACCGCGACGCCGACGAGGTCGAGGCGTGGCGCGACCGCGACCCGATCGCCCGGCTCGAGGCGTACCTGCGGGCCAAGGGCGTCCTCGACGACGCCGCCGTCGCGGCGATCGCCGAGGAGGCCGAGGAGTACGCCGCGGCGCTGCGCCGCCGGATGGACGACCAGCCCACGGTGGACCCGCTGAGCCTGTTCGACCACGTGTACGCCGAACCGACGCCGCAACTCGTCGAGCAGCGCGAGATGGTCCGGGCCGAGCTGGCCGCCGACGCGGAGGGGGACGCCTGATGGCCACCATGACCATGGCGAAGGCGCTCAACGCGGCGCTCGCCGACGCGATGCTCGACGACGAGCGGGTGGTCGTCTTCGGTGAGGACGTCGGCCAGCTCGGCGGCGTCTTCCGGATCACCGACGGGCTGCAGGCCCGGTTCGGCGACAAGCGCTGCTTCGACACCCCGCTCGCCGAGGCCGGCATCGTCGGGTTCGCGGTCGGCCTGGCCATGTCCGGGCTGCGGCCGGTCGTGGAGATGCAGTTCGACGCGTTCGCCTACCCGGCGTTCGAGCAGATCGCCTCGCACGTGGCGAAGCTGCGCAACCGCACCCGCGGCGCGTTGAGCGTGCCGATCGTCATCCGCGTGCCGTACGCCGGTGGCATCGGCGGCGTGGAGCACCACTGCGACTCGTCCGAGGCGTACTACGCGCACACGCCCGGCCTGAAGGTGGTCACGCCCGCGACCGTGGACGACGCGTACTCGCTGCTGCGCGCCGCCATCGACGACCCCGACCCGGTGGTGTTCCTGGAGCCCAAGAAGCTCTACTTCACCAGCGCCGAGGCGGAGCTGCCGGCCCGTACCGCGCCGATCGGCAGCGCCGTGGTGCGCCGCCCCGGCACCGACGCGACGCTTATCGCGTACGGGCCGGCGGTGCCTGTGGCGCTGGCCGCCGCCGAGGCCGCCCGCGAGGAGGGCTGGGACCTGGAGGTGGTCGACGTGCGCAGCATCGTGCCGTTCGACGACGCCACGGTCACCGCCTCGGTACGCCGTACCGGCCGGTGCGTGGTGATCCAGGAGGCGCAGGGCTTCGCCGGTGTCGGCGCGGAGATCGCCGCGCGGGTGCAGGAGCGCTGCTTCCATGCGCTGCACGCGCCGGTGCTGCGGGTGTCCGGGCTGGACATCCCGTACCCGGCGCCGATGCTGGAGCACACCCACCTGCCCTCGGTCGACCGGGTGCTGGACACCGTGGCCCGCCTGCAGTGGGACGACCAGCCCGACACGAGGTGGGTGGCGGCATGACCGAACGCACCGAGCGGAGCGAGGGCCGTGAGGGCATGCCCGGCCGGAACGGCATGAGCACGGCTGTGGGGACCCGCGACTTCCTCCTGCCCGACCTCGGGGAAGGGCTGAGCGAGGCGGAGATCGTCGAGTGGCGGGTGGCCGTGGGCGACGTGGTCACCGTGGACCAGAGCGTGGTCGAGGTGGAGACCGCCAAGGCCGTCGTCGACGTGCCGTGCCCGTACGCCGGACGGGTCGTGGCCCTGCACGGCGCGGCCGGTGAGGTACGCCCGGTGGGCCAGCCGCTGATCACCATCGCCCCGCTCGACGACGCCCCCGACCCGCACGCCACCTACCGCGAGGAGGAGCGGGCCGGGTCCGGAAACGTCCTGATCGGCTACGGCACCGGCCACGGCGGCTCGGGCCGGCGGCGGCGTCGGCCGCGTCTGGCGCTCGCTCCCGAGGCCGCGCCGGCGTCGGTCGACCCGGCGCGGACCGGCGGACCGGCGGCGGCGCCGCTTGTCATCTCGCCGATCGTGCGGCGGCTGGCCAAGGAGCACGGCATCGACCTGGCGTCGCTGCGCGGCACCGGGCCGGGCGGCGTGATCCGCCGGGCCGACCTGGACGCCGCCGTGGCCGCTGCTGCTCCGGCGGCCCGGCTGGCCGCGGTGCCGGACGCCCCGGCCGCCCACGTCGGACTCGCCCCGGCCGGCGACGGTGACACGGTCATCCCGCTCACCGGCATCCGCAAGGTGATCGCCGACAAGCTCTCCCGCAGCCGCCGGGAGATCCCGGAGGTGACCATCTGGGTCGACGTGGACGCCACCGGCCTGCTGGAGACGCGCGCCGCGATCAACGCCGCCACGCCGGAGGCGCCGGTGAGCAT
>NZ_JAGPXV010000206.1:0-8859 GCF_018070405.1 Micromonospora sp. D75 | reverse complement strand
CTCGACACCGGCCCGAACCGCCGCCACACCGCCACCGTGACCGGGATGGCGCTGGCCACCGCCGCCGGCGCGGGCGCCTGGTTCGACCCGAGCCGGCTGGACGCCGGCGACGTGGCCGCGCTGGCCGGCTGGCTGGCCGACGCCGAGCGCCCGAAGGTGCTGCACGACAGCAAGCCGGCGGTGCTGGCGTTCGCCGCGCACGGCTGGGAGCTGGAGGGCATCGCCCGCGACACCCAGATCGCCGCCTACCTGGCCCGCCCCGACCAGCGCTCGTACGACCTGACCGACCTGGCGCTGCGCTACCTGCACCGGGAGCTGCGCGTCGACGCTCCGGAGACCGGTCAGCTCACGCTCGACGGGTTCGGCGACGAGGGCGCGGCCGAGCAGAACCTCATGCTCCAGGCCCGCGCCACGCTCGACCTGGCCGACGCGATCGACGCCGAGCTGTCCCGCGACGGCGAGCAGTCGGCCCGGCTGATGGCCGGCGTCGAGCTGCCGCTGATGCGGGTGCTCGCCGCGATGGAGCGCACCGGCATCGCCGCCGACACCGACTACCTCTCCGAGCTGGAGGCGCACTTCGCCGCCGAGGTGAAGGCCGCCGCCCAGAGCGCGTACGAGGTGGTCGGCCGCGAGTTCAACCTCGGGTCGCCGAAGCAGTTGCAGGAGATCCTCTTCACCGAGCTGGGCCTGCCCAAGACCAAGCGGATCAAGACCGGCTACACCACCGACGCGGACGCGCTCCAGTGGCTCTACGCCCAGACCGAGCACCACCTGCTGCACCACCTGCTGCGCCACCGCGACGTGGCGAAGCTCAAGTCGACTGTCGACGGCCTGCTCAAGTCCGTCTCCGATGACGGCCGGATCCACACCACGTTCAACCAGACGGTGGCGGCGACGGGGCGGCTGTCGTCCACCGAGCCGAACCTGCAGAACATCCCGATCCGCACCGAGGAGGGGCGGCGGATCCGCCGCGCGTTCGTCGTCGGTGAGGGCTACGAGTGCCTGCTCACCGCCGACTACAGCCAGATCGAGATGCGGATCATGGCGCATCTGTCCTCCGACGACGCGCTGATCGAGGCGTTCAACTCCGGGCACGACTTCCACGCGGCCACCGCGTCCTCGGTCTTCACCGTCGAGGTCGCGGACGTCACCGCCGACCAGCGCCGCAAGATCAAGGCGATGAACTACGGCCTGGCGTACGGGCTCAGCGCGTTCGGCCTGTCCCAGCAGCTCGGCATCAGCGCCGAGGAGGCGCGCGGGCTGATGGAGAACTACTTCGCCGGGTTCGGCGGGGTGCGTGACTACCTCCAGGAGGTGGTGGCCCGCGCCCGCCAGGACGGTTACACCTCCACCATCCTGGGCCGCCGCCGCTACCTGCCCGACCTGGTCAGCGACAACCGGCAGCGCCGGGAGATGGCCGAGCGGATGGCGCTCAACGCCCCGATCCAGGGTTCGGCGGCCGACATCATCAAGGTCGCGATGCTGCACGTCGACAGCGCGCTGCGCGAGGCCGGCCTGCGCTCGCGGATGCTGCTGCAGGTGCACGACGAGCTGGTCTTCGAGGTCGCGCCGGGCGAGCGGGAGGCGTTGGAGGCGCTGGTGCGCAAGCAGATGGGCGAGGCGTACCCGCTGTCGGTGCCGCTGGAGGTGTCGGTGGGCGAGGGCCGCGACTGGAACAGCGCCGACCACTGACACCCCGCCGCCGTCCCACCCGCGCCACCACCCGCCCGCCCAGGAGGCGACGGTGGCCGTACCGGTCGAGCGCGGCGCTGACGATCCGGCCGGGCCCGTCGGGCGCGGTGACGTCGGCGGTCAGTGGCGTGATGTCCGGCCGGCCGGCGGCGGTCTCCGACAGCGGCGCGGCGCGCCGGCCGACGGCGACGACGGCGTACCCGGCGGTGGCGAGGGCGTGTGCGGTGGCCCGGCCGATGCCGGTGCCCGCACCGGTGACCACGGCGGCCCGTGGTGTGCGGCGTTCCATGCCGGCATCGTCCGACCCTGCCGCCTGCGGCAGGGTCAAGTCAGAGGCCGAGCAGGACGGGCATCGCGTTTACCGCGCCGTGCACCACGAGCAGCGGCCACATGCGGCGGTACCGCGACCACAGGTAGCCGAGGAACAGCCCGGCGACCCCCTGGTTCACGATCACCGACGCCAGGTCGACGGCGGGACGGCCGCTGCCCTGGATGGCCACGTGCCAGACCGCCCACACCAGCGACGCGAGCACGATCGCCGGCCAGCGTCCCAGCAGCGACTCCCACCGGGTCTGCAGCCACCGCCGGTAGAAGACCTCCTCCAGCAGCGCGTTCACCGCGAAGGCCACCAGCAGCGTCACGACCAGCTCGACCGGCCCGACGGTCCGCCCCCAGTCGCTCGCCGGCACGGCCAGCGGCGTCGCGTAGCTGAGCGCCAGCCACACCGCCACCGGCAGCGCCGGACCCCACCGGTGGGCGGCGTCCGCCGGGGCCGGGCCCGGCGACCACCGTGGCGGCCGGCGGCGCGCGGCCAGGAACACCACGAGGGGTACGCCGAGCAGCAGCGCGAGCTTCAACACCGTGTACGCGGGTTCGCCGCCCAGCAGCGGCATGACGGCGGCGAACGCGATCCCGGCCAGCAGCAGCGGCACCGCCTCGCGGTACGGCGCGACCGGGTCCGGCCACCTCGGGTCGGGCGCGGGCGGGATCAGCCGGATCAGCGCGATCCCGGCCAGCGCCGGGATCCAGCGGCTCCACATCGGCACGGTGCCGTCGTGGTCGGCGCTGTACCTGACGCCGGTGTTGCCGGTTGCCACCAGGAAGACTGCCGCGACGGCGATCAGGCCGAGGCCCGCCAGGAGGACCACCCGTCCGGCGCGGGGATGACGGCCGGCGGTCGGGACGTCTGTCGTCATCGCCGGCACGGTACCAACGCGCGGCGAACGACCCGGGCGGCTCAGCCCTTGAGCGGGTCGTGCCCCCAGTTCATCAGCGACCAGCGCCACCTGGTGTCCCGCACGTCCCCGGACGGCCGCTGGGCGAGGTGGCGGTGGACGTACCCGATCACCTTGCGCATGTGCTTGTAGTCGGCGGCGGTCAGGTCGGCGCGTTTGCGGCGCAGCAGGTCGACGATGCGCCGGCCGGAGTCGTGCCCGACCGACTCGCCGCCGGCGGTGCCCTTCTTGTGCCAGCCGACGTGCTTGGACTCCTCGGTCTCCAGCCAGCGGGACAGCTCACCCGGCTTCATGTTCACCGCGTCGGTGAACTCCCGGTACGTCTGCTGCGGGTCCTCAGCGCGACTCATGGCGCAGCACCTCCGGGCGGTGGGCGACGTCGCGGCCCGAGTCGTCGTTGGTGATCCGGTACTGCGGCTGCTCCGGCGAGGCGTTCACGGTGTGCCCGCGGACGTGGGTGCGCTCGGTCAGCTTCTCCTTGACCACCCCGTACGCCCGGCCGCTGTGGCTGGCCCAGGAGACGTGGTCCCCGGCGTGGAACTCCTTCTCGGCCATGCCGCCCGGTTACCCGGAGTGGCTACCGAGTAACGGCGTCGTCAGGGCCGGATCTCCGCGATCGGCAGCTTGATCGCGAAGGGCTCGGACAGCTCGATCACCTCGCTGCCGTCGTCCACCAGCTCGTACTGCCGCTCGCCGCCCGGGCCGATCCGGTCACCGAGGCGGTACGCGTAGAGGTGCACCGGATCCTGCTCGATCCGCCAGTAGAAGGGGATCCCCGCGGCGGCGTACTCGCCCGGCTTGGCGAACCGGTCGACGCGCCGGGTGCCGGGGGAGACGATCTCGACGGCCAGGACGACGTCCGCCGGTCGCAGGAGGGACCTGTCGCTCGGCAGCCCGGCGTGGTGGAGCAGGACGTCCGGTTGCCGGCTGGTGTTGGGGCTGAGCCCGACTCCGACGGCTTGGGACGCCCGCAGGTGAGCCGGTGCGTGCGATCGAAGCCAGAGCCACAGCAGGCTGGAGATTGTCTGGTGGCCCAGGGTGGGGGAGGGTGTCACCTGGAAGACTCCGTCGACGAGTTCGACGCGGGGGGCGTCGTCCGGCAGGGTGAGCAGATCCTCCAGCGTGTAGTCCGCACGCTGCTGCCGCATCGGGTCCGGACACCAGGGGCCAGGTGATGTCGGGATGGGCTCGGCGCTCATGCGGCGAGCGTACCGCCGGGTGCCGGAGCTCGTGTCGCACCGGACGTGCGACGCGCTCAGCCCGTGGGCTTCTCGGCGACGAAGATCGCGGTGCCGGGGAACAGCCGGCCGCGCAACGGGCTCCACTGCCCCCAGATGCCCTCGTGCCCGGCCGGCCACTCCGGCTCCACCAGGTCCAGCAGCCGGAACCCGGCGCCGACCAGCTCCCGGATCCGGTCGCCCAGGGTGCGGTGCTGCTCGACGTACGTGGCCACGCCGTGCTCGTCCTGCTCGACGTAGGGGGAGCGGTCGAAGTACGAGTGCACGGCGGTCAGTCCGCCCTCGCCCGGGTCGTCCAGGAAGATCCAGCGCATCGGGTGGGTGACCGAGAAGACCCACCGGCCGCCGGGGCGCAGCACCCGGGCCACCTCGCGCATCGCCGCCGCCGAGTCGTCCACGAACGGGATCGCGCCGAACGCGGTGCAGACCGTGTCGAACGCGGCGTCGGCGAACGGCAGGGCGAGCGCGTCGGCCTGCACCAGCGGCACGCGTACCCCGGTGCGTTCGGCGGCCTCGGCGGCGTGCCGCAACATGCCGGCGGACAGGTCCAGCGCGACCGGCCGGGCGCCCTGGGCGGCGAGCCAGCGGGCGGCGGCGGCCGCCCCGGCGCCGAGTTCGAGGATCCGCCGGCCGGCCACGTCGCCGAGCAGCCGCGCGTCGGCCTCGCGCAGGCCCTCCGGGCACCAGACGAAGTCGGCGTCACCGAGGAACGCGCCGTGCTCGGCCTGGTACGCGTCGGCGTCGGTGTCCCACCAGCCGCGGTTGGCCCGGCGGATCTCACCGGCGTCGACCCGTCGGCGGGTCACCCTGTCGTCGTCCACCCGTCCACGCTAGGTCCGGCGGCGTCCGGCCGGTCGGGTGGGGTGGCGGTTGGGACGGGTGTGACGGACGAGACAGCTGTGGCCCCTTACCGCGCAAAATCTCCGCTTTCGCAGCGGATGAGTTCGCGCGGACCCGGGAGGGCTTGCACGCTGTGGTAATGCAGCGGGTAGGCTAGACGATGCGCTCGCGGATCGTGTGCCTCGGCAGGGAGCAGGTGCGCGGTCACCGGAGCCACTAATGATCTTCTCGCGTCGATCGTTCGGTGTGCCCGGCGACGGATCCGTTGGCGCGGCAGAGTCACCGCGACACCCATGCCCGCTGTGACAACCCATCCGACCGGAGCAACCGCCCACATGACGAGCAGCATCGAGGCCACCTCGAGCGCCAACAAGGTCACCCACGACGACCTCGGCTCTGAGGAAGCTTTCCTCGCCGCGATCGACGAGACCATCAAGTACTTCAACGACGGCGACATTGTCGAAGGCACCGTCGTCAAGGTCGATCGGGACGAGGTCCTGCTCGACATCGGCTACAAGACCGAGGGTGTCATCCCCTCTCGGGAGTTGTCGATCAAGCACGACGTGGACCCGGCCGAGGTCGTTTCGGTGGGCGACCACATCGAGGCCCTCGTCCTCCAGAAGGAGGACAAGGAGGGTCGGCTGATCCTCTCCAAGAAGCGGGCGCAGTACGAGCGGGCCTGGGGCACGATCGAGAAGATCAAGGACGAGGACGGCGTCGTCCGCGGTTCGGTCATCGAGGTCGTCAAGGGTGGTCTCATCCTCGACATCGGCCTGCGCGGCTTCCTGCCCGCGTCGCTCGTCGAGATGCGGCGTGTGCGTGACCTGCAGCCGTACGTCGGCCGCGAGCTCGAAGCCAAGATCATCGAGCTGGACAAGAACCGCAACAACGTGGTCCTGTCCCGCCGTGCCTGGCTGGAGCAGACGCAGTCCGAGGTGCGCACCGAGTTCCTCAACAAGCTGCAGAAGGGGCAGGTCCGCAAGGGCGTCGTCTCCTCGATCGTCAACTTCGGCGCGTTCGTCGACCTGGGCGGCGTGGACGGCCTCGTGCACGTCTCCGAGCTGTCCTGGAAGCACATCGACCACCCGTCCGAGGTCGTCGAGGTGGGCCAGGAGGTCGAGGTCGAGGTCCTGGACGTCGACCTGGACCGCGAGCGGGTCTCGCTGTCGCTGAAGGCGACGCAGGAGGACCCGTGGCGTCAGTTCGCCCGCACCCACGCGATCCAGCAGATCGTGCCGGGTAAGGTCACCAAGCTGGTGCCGTTCGGCGCGTTCGTCCGGGTGGACGACGGCATCGAGGGCCTGGTCCACATCTCCGAGCTGGCCGAGCGCCACGTGGAGATCCCGGAGCAGGTCGTGCAGGTCGGCTCCGAGGTCATGGTCAAGGTCATCGACATCGACCTGGAGCGCCGCCGGATCTCGCTGTCGCTCAAGCAGGCCAACGAGGGCTTCGTCGAGGGCGAGGAGCACTTCGACCCGACCCTCTACGGCATGGCCGCGACCTACGACGAGCAGGGCAACTACATCTACCCGGAGGGCTTCGACCCGGAGACGGGCGAGTGGCTCGAGGGCTACGACAAGCAGCGCGAGACCTGGGAGCAGCAGTACGCCGAGGCACGTCAGCGCTGGGAGGCCCACACCAAGCAGGTGCAGACCTCCCGCGCCGCCGACGCCGAGGCCGACCGGCGGCGCGCCGCCGGCGAGTGACGCTCTCCGCCCCGCCGCCCGCACGAGGTGGCGGGGCGGAGCCGTCCCTCACCGGTCGACCGGCAGTTCGACGTCGGGCAGGTGCCCGAGCGCCCGGATCGCGGTGACGGCGGCGTACCCGTCGGCCAGCCAGGCGATGTCGGTGCCGGGGACCGCGCGGACCGCGTTCTCCTCCACCGCCGTACGCACGAACCCCTCGCCACGCTCGGCGACCGACACCTGCACCTGACCGAACGGCGCGAGTGTCGCCTGCCGCAGCCCGGCCACCTGATCGGCCGGCAGGTCGGGCACGTTGAGGTTGAGCACCGTGCCCGGGTCCGCCTCGGCCAGCCAGGGCAGCAGCGTCGCGGCCAGCTCGGCGGCGGTCGCCCAGTGGCGGGACTCGTCGTCCACGCTGTCCAGCACCGCTATCGCCGCGCCACCGCTGCCCGCGCTCGCCGCCGCCGGGGTGAGCACGTCGAGCGACACGGCCAGCGCGCGGATGCCGTTGTTGCCCGCGGTCAGAGCCGCGCCGACGGTGCCGGAGTGCAGGACCGCGTGGCCGGCGTTGGCGCCCCGGTTGATGCCGGACAGCAGCAGGTCCGGCACCGGCCCGAACACGCCGAGCCCGGCCAGCACCGCGATGTACGCGGGTGAGGCCGCCACCGCGTACGCGGGCACGTCGGGCAGGCCGTCCAGCTCGGTCTCGCCGAACACCAGCCGCCCGTCCTCGGTCACCGCGGACAGCGCCGCGCTCATCCCGCTCGCCTCGTGCTGCGGCGCGGCGACCACCACGTCCAACCCACGTTCGTACGCGGCCCGGGCCAGCGCGCGGATGCCGGGGGCGTGCACGCCGTCGTCGTTCGTCACCAGCACCCGGGGTGGCCGGTCAGCCGTCATCGTCGCCACCGTCCAGCGGGGTCAGCCGCACCCGGCCGGCCAGTTCCCGTACCGCCTCGGCCCGGCCGGTGCCCAGCCCGTGCCGGGTCACGTTCAGCGCGCCCGCGGCGGCCCCGACGTGCAGCGCCTCCCGCATGTCGCCGCCCCGGGCCAGCACCGCCGCCACCCCGGCGGTCATCGAGTCACCGGCGCCCCGGTGGTCGGCCGGCTCCAGCGGCGGGGCGTGCACCAGCAGCGCCTCGCCGTCCTCCGGCAGCGCCAGCGCGGGCTCCCCGGCCCGGCTGATCAGCACCGTCCGCGCGCCCCGATCCTGGCAGCGCCGGCCGGCGTCGCGCAGCGCCTCCACGCTGTCGTCCTTGGCCAGGCCGTCGTCGAGCAGTTCCTCGTGGCTGACCTTCAGCACACTCACCCCGCCGTCGAGCACCGCCTCCAGGTACGGCCCGGACAGGTCGGCCACCACGGTTCCGCCGTTGGCGCTCAGGTCGGCGGCGAGCCGCCGGTAGATGTCCGGGTCCACCACACCCGGGTCGGCCGGTCCGCTGAGCACGCTCACCGGGGCACGCAGCCCTTCGGTGAGCGTCACCGTGTACAGCTCGTCGATGTCGTGCCGCACCATCGGCACGCCCGGGTTCTCGGCGATCTCGGTCCGCTCGCCGTCCCGCCGGTCGTGCACATACCAGCCGGTGCCGGACTCGCGCCGCACCATCCGTACCGTGACGTCCTCGTCGTCGAGCAGCTTGCGGACCGCGTCGCCGACCTCGCCGCCGAGGCCCACGCACATGGTCACCGGCACGCCGAGCGCGGCGATCATCCGGCTCTGCCACACGCCCTGCCCGCCCGGGTGCAGATGCAGCTCGGTCGCTTCGCCCTGCTGCTCGATCGTCACCGTCAACAGCGGGGCCGGGGCGAACACCATCACCTTCTGGTCCATCCGCCAGTGTTGCCCGCTGACCGGCCCCGGTAATCCCCCAGGTCAGCGCGGGCGCGCGGCGGCGCGGCGGCGCCGCAGGTACGGCAGCGCGAACAGGTAGAGGCCGCTGATCAGGAGCAGGGCGAGCGGGAGCAGCGGCACGTAGGAGACCCACACGATCGGGTCCTTCTGCGCCAGCGCCACGAAGGTGATCACGACGGTCACGGTGAAGGCGATGGAGAGCCAGCGGTGCAGTTGGCGGATGCGCGTATCCATTGATGCCTACCTCCCGGCGGTGGCCTCCCCGGCGGGGAGGCCCGTGCCGGAAACCCGTCGGGGGGGCGCCCGCCCAGGGGGTC
>NZ_JAGPXV010000205.1:0-8892 GCF_018070405.1 Micromonospora sp. D75 | reverse complement strand
GGAGTCGCCGCGCCGGCGGCCGGTACGAAGGTCAGCTGTCGCCGCGGCCGTCCAGCCCGTTGGCCCAGCTGGCGAGCGCCTGCGCCTGCTCGGCCAGCGCGTGCTCGTCGGTGCCGATCGGGTCCTTGAAGAAGAACCCCAGCTCCTCGATCGGGCCGACGTGCCCGGCGCGGTGCGCCGCGGCGGTCAGCCGGGCCAGGTCGAGCACCAGCGGGGCGGCCAGCGTGGAGTCCACCCCGCTCCAGGTGAGCTGCATGGACATCCGGACGCCGAGGAAGCCCTCGAACGAGACGTGGTCCCAGGCGGTCTTGTGGTCGCCGAGGTCCGGCACGTTGTCGATGTGCAGCGGGGCGGTGACGTCCTCACCGAGCAGCGCGGGCAGCACGCCCGACTTCGAGCTGAGCTTGCTGCGGGCGTTGCGCGGGTCCTCCAGCGTCGCGCCGTCACCGCCGCCGAGCAGGTTCACCCCGGCCCAGGAGAGCACGTGCAGGGCGCGGCTGGTGAACATCGGCGCCAGGGCGGTACGCAGCAGCGTCTCCCCGGTCTTGCCGTCGGAGCCGGCGAACGGCACCCGCTCCCGCTGCGCCAGCATCTCCAGCGCGGGCAGCCGGGCGCCGGTGGACGGGGTGAAGTCGACGAAGCCGCAGCCGGCCCGGAACGCCGCGTACGCGACCACCGAGCTGGCCGGCAGCGCCTTGTCGTCCGGGTCGGCCAGGGCGCGGGTCAGCGCGTCCAGGTCATCGTGCTCGGGCCGGTGGTCGGCCGGCGGCTCGGTGGAGGACACGTTGATGACGACGACCCGGGACAGCCCGTGGCGGGCGCGGAACTCCTCGATGTCGCCGGCCAGCCGGTCGACCACCTCGGCCAGCGGTCCGGTCTCGGTACGCGCGTCGTAGCCGGTGCGCAGGTTCTGCTCGACCTCGGGCAGGCTGCCCCGCACGGCGGCCAGCACCGGCGCCGGGATGACACCGGAGTCGACGAGCGACTCGGCCTTCTTCTCCAGCGGCGTGTCGACGATGTCGTGCCCGCCGACCACCAGGTCGGTCCAGCTCACCAGCGGCGCGTCGCGCAGCATGCCGGTGTCGGTGACGCAGCCGGTCGAGTCGGCCATGCCGGCGCGCAGCGCCAGCAGACCGGTGATCGCCGTGGTGGCGACCGAACCGCGGGCGCCGTTGAGCCACACGCCGACGGGTGCGTCCGTTTCGGGGGACGGGGCGTGCGAGGTCTCGCGTTGGGTGACGGTCACGGGAAGACTCCTTCTCTGGGTGCGCCGGGACGGCGCGGTTCAGCGGGTGAGCACCTTGGTGACGGCGGCGGCGATGTCCTCCATGTCCTGTTCGGTGCCGAGGAAGGTGCTGTGGTGTGTCTGGACGGTGTGTGCGGCGAGCCACTCGGTGTTGGGGTACGTGCGCTCCCGGTGGATCGCCGCGAAGCGTTCGGCCAGCGGCGCGAGCAGCGGCTTCGTCCACGGCTGCAGCAGGCGGCTGCGGTGCAGCGGCTCGTCGGTGCAGTAGAACCGCTGGCCCAGCTCGGCGGTGAGCGCGGCGGCCACGGCGGCGTTGTCCAGGCCGGCCGGCAGCTCGTCGAAGACGATCGTGCCCTCGTAGATCGAGATGCGGGTCTGCCCCGGCGCCGGTTGCAGCAGCCGTACGCCGTCGACACCGTCCAGCAGCTCGCCGAGCAGCCGGTAGTTGTGATTGCGCACGTCGTGCTGGCCGTCCAGGACGGCCAGTTGCGCGCAGGCCACGGCGGCGGAGAACTCGCTCAGGCAGAAGTTGGCGCCCTGCACACCGGCGCTCTCCTCCAGGTCCAGTTCGCCGGCCGGCGTCCGGTCGTCCCGGTAGCGGCGCGAATCGGCCCGCAGCTCCTCGAGCACCGGCGCGAGCGTGTCGTCGTCGGTGACCACGGCCCCGCCCTCACCGCAGGTGAGGACCTTGCCGTGCTGGAAGCTGAAGCAGCCGAGCCGGCCGAGCGAGCCGGCCTGGCGGCCCTGCCAGGTGGCGCCGTGGGCCTGCGCGCAGTCCTCCACGACGGAGATGCCGCGCGGCCGGGTGACCGCGTCGAGCGCCGGCACGTCGGCCATGTTGGAGGCCCAGTGCACGGCGACCACGGCCCGCGGGTCCACGGACAGGTCGAGGTGGTCCGGCCCGACGCAGCCGGTGTCCCGGTCGACGTCGACGAGCACCGGGACCAGGCCGGCGCGCAGCGCGGCGGTCGCGGAGGCGGTCCAGGTCAGCGCCGGTACGAGCACCGTCTCGCCGTAGCCGAGGCCGAGTGACTCCAGGGCCACCACCAGGGCACTGGACCCGTGGTCGACCGGCACGCAGTGGCGGGTGCCGACGTAGCGGGCGAAATCGGCGGCGAAACGTCGCTCGAACAGGACGGTGTCGCCGACGGACGGGCTGCTGATCGCCCACCGGCCGCCGGTCAGCACCGCGGACAGGTTGGCGGCGGCATCCGGCGCGGGGGTCGGCCAGCGTGGCCATGGGCGGTCCGGCGGGCGGACCGGCTGGCCGCCGTCCACGGCGAGCCGCCGGTCGATGGGGATGGAGGTCGTCATGCCTTCGACCTTGATGGCCATCGATACATCAGCGGTACATGTGCGATGGCCGCAACGGCCGGCGCTGTGTATCGGCGCTGTACCCCGGTGGTCGAACCTCGGGGCATGAGCCGATCCGCATCGCCCGTGGGCGAACCGACCGAACCCCGCGCCGTCACGCGCGGCGTCTCCGTGGTCATCCCGGTCAAGGACCGGGTGGCGGAGATGCGCCGCCAGCTCCGCAGTCTGCGCGACGCCGCCCCGAACTGCCCCGAGCCGGTGGAGGTGGTGGTCGTCGACGACTCGGCGCCCGCCGCGGCCGCCGCCCACCGGGCGGCCTGCGCCGAGTACGGCGCCCGCTACGTGCGCGGGCCCCGGCACGTCGGGGCCAAACGGAACCTGGGCGTCCGGCACGCCCGCCACGACCTGGTGCTGTTCACCGACTCCGACTGCCGGGTGCCGGCCGACCTGATCACCCGGTACGCGGCCCGGCTGCGCGCCTCCGGCGAGGAGGTCGCCGGCGTCACCGGCCCGGTGATCGTCGAGCCCGGCGACAGCGCGTTCTTCCGCGTGATGCGCCGCTCCTACCTGCTGCTCGGCGACCTGACCCGGCCGCTGCACTACGAGCGCGTGTCCTGGGGCGCCGGCGCGAACATGGCCGTCAAGCGTGCCGTCTTCGAGGCGGTCGGCGGGTTCCCGGAGGACTCCCCGATGCCGCTGGGCGGGGAGGACCTGCACCTCGGGCTGCTCCTCACCGACGCCGGCTACGTGCTGCTCACCGACCCGGACGGCGTGGTCACCCACGACACCGGCGTCGCCGACACCTTCCGCGCGGTCGCCTACCGGTTCACCACGTACGGGCGCTCCGAGCAGTGGCTCTGCCTGGCCCACCCGCACCGGCGCCGGTTCGTGCTCAACACCGCCAGCACGCTCGCCGTAACCGCGCTGGCCGGGCTGCTGACCGCCCGGCGCAGCGGGGGACGCAGCCTGCTCGCGGTGCCGGCCGTCGCGGCCGCCGTGATCGCCGCGAAGACGCCCGGCCGGCTCGGCGGCGACCGGGGACCGCGTGCGGTGGCCGAGTCGGCGGCCTGCGCGGCGATCGAGACGCTCTTCGACGGGGCCGCGTTCGTCACCTCGCTGCGGCTCGGCCGTCCCGACCTGCTCTTCACCGGCTTCCGCGCGCCGGACGAGGCGGACTACCAGCCGGACGAGACGGACCACCGGCAGATCGCGCCGGTGGCCACGCCGCCGGTGGCGGCCTGACGGGGGGAGTGGCAGTGCCGACGACGTACCCGCTGGCCCCCGGCCAGCAGATGATGTGGGAGTTCATGACCGCGCTCGACCCGGCCCGTCCCGGCGCCTCACGGCTCGTGGTGGTGGAGTTCCGCCGGTTGCGCGGCACGCTGCGGGTCGACGTGCTGCGGCAGGCGATGCAGGACGTGGTGGACCGGCACGACGCGCTGCGGATGCGGTTCGACCGCATCGGCGTGCAGCCCGAGGTGCGGATCCTGCCGCACGTGGAGTCGCCGCTGGAGTACGTCGACCTGTCCGGACTGCCGCCGGCCGAGCAGCAGGCCCGCGTCGAGCAGATCGCGTACGCGCACCGCAACGACGCGTTCGACCCCGGCCGGGCGCCGCTGTGGCGGCCCGCGCTGGTCCGGCTCTCCGCGACCGAGCACGTGCTCGCGCTCTGCTTCTTCCACATGGTCTCCGACGGCTGGTCGTGCCGCGTCGTGGTGGAGGACCTGTGCCACGCGTACGCGGCCCGGCTCGGCGCGGCCGACCCGCAGCCGCCGCTGGGCGTGGACCCGGCCGCGCTCGCCGCGCTCCAGGAGGCGGAGCAGTCCGGCAACGGCGTCGACGCCGCCGCCCGGGCCGCGTACTGGCGGGACCGGCTGCGGCCGGTGGAGCCGTACCAGCTCTTCCCGGCGTCGCCGCCGGCGCCGGACGTCGCGCTCAGCGCCGAGGTGGCCACCCGCTTCGCGTTCCCGCCCGAGATCACCGCGCGGCTGCGCCCGGCCGCACGGCGGGCCCGCACCAGCCCGTACGTGCTGCTGCTCGCCGCGTACCTGGTGCTGCTGTCGCGGCGGGCCGGCCGGTCCCGGGTGGTGCTGGGCACCACCACGCTGGGCCGGGAGAGCCCGCTGTCCCGGCAGCTCGTCGGGCAGTTCACCAACAACGTCTACCTGCCGGTCGACGTTGCGCCGGACGCGCCGATGAGCGCTGTGGTCGGCGCCGCGCACGCCTCGCTGGCCGGGGCCGTCGCGCACGCCACCGCGTACCACCGGCTGGCCCGGGCGGTCCGTCCCGGCTTCGCGGCGATCCGCCCCTGGCCGGACAACCACCTGTTCGACGCCTGGTTCCAGTCCGCCGCGTCGGCGTCGCCGGTGCTGCACTGCCCGGATCTGCGGGTGGAGCCGGTCGACATCACCGCCCGGGCCGCGCCCGGCACCCCGCCGCCGGTGGTCGCCGCCGACGTGCCGCCCGAATGTCTGCCCGTCTGGGTCAAGCGGGGTTCACCGATCGTCGTGGTGGACGACGACCGGGCCGGCGGCGTGGTGATCCGCAACCGGGGTGTCTTCGGCGACGACCTGGTACGCGGGCTGATCGACGACTACGTCGCGGTGGTCTCGGCGCTCGTCACCGACCCCGGCACCACACCGGAACGGGTACGCCTTCCTGACGGTGCGTGCTTCCTCGACCACGCGATCGGGTAGGAGATCCGACGGACCGATCCCAGAGAGGTACGACGACCATGACGGACACCTCGACGAACCAGCACACGACGGAGCAGCCCGCGCCGCCGGTGCCCCGCTCGGCCGTACGGGCCCGCTGGTCGGTGGCGCTGCTCTTCGTCATCATGGGCCTGGCCATCGGCGGGTGGTCGGCCCGCGTGCCGGAGGTGCGGGACGCGGTAGGGGTCGGCAACACCGGCTGGGGCCTGGCGAACATCGCCACGAACGCGGGGGAGCTGGTCTCCCTGGTCGTGGTGGCGGTGCTGATCAGCCGGATCAACACCCGCCGGCTGGCGCTGGCCGGGGCCGCGCTGATCCTGCTCAACGCGCCGCTGCTGGCCGCGTCCACCACTGTGGTGGCGCTGGTCGGCGGCCTCGCGGTCTGGGGCTTCGCGGCGAACCTGCTGGCCACGCCGATGAACGCCCAGTCGGTCGAGGTGCAGAAGCGGTACGGGCGGCCCATCCTGTCCACGTTCCACGCGGGCTTCAGCATCGGCATGCTGGTCGGCGGCCTCTGCGGCACCGGGGCCGCGGCGATCGGGATGTCGCCGTCGGCGCAGATGGCCGTCACCAGTGTCCTGCTGGGCGCGCTGCTGATCGGCACGCACCGCTGGCTGCCCGACACGCCCCGCCAGGAGACCAAGGACGGCGAGGCGCGGCGCCGGCTGCGTGACCGGTTCACCCCGCAACTGCTGCTGCTCGCGGTGATCGCCTTCCTCGCCTCGTTCATCGAGATGGCCGGCGCCCAGTGGAGCGCGCTGTACGCGACCGAGGTGGCCGGCGCCACGGCGGTGCTCGCCGCGGCCACGTACACCTGTCTCTCGCTGGCCGCGACCGTCGCCCGGCTGTTCGGCGACCGGCTGGCCGGCCGGGTCGGGCGGATCCGCTTCGTCCGGCTGTCGCGCGCTGGTCGGACAGCCGGCGTGGCGCTGCCGGTGGCGTACCCCCATCCGGCGGCGGTGATGGCCGGGTTCGGACTGCTCGGGTTCGGCCTGGCGTGCGTGACCCCGACGGTGCTCGGCTTCGCCGGTGAGCAGCCGGGCCTCACGTCCGGCGAGGGCGTCTCCGTGGTGGCGATGGGCCAGTGGCCGGGCGCGCTGCTCGCGGCACCGGTGATCGGCCTGCTCGCCGGCGCGCTGGACCTGCGTACCGCGTTCGTGGTGGTGGCCGTGCTGGCGCTCGCCGTGGTGGCGTTGATCGGGCGGGTGCGGGCGGCGGCGCTGCCCGGCGAGAGCCCGGCCCCGCCCCGGCCGTGACGGCCGGGGCGGGGGCGGCGGTCAGAAGTCGTCGTCGAACGTGACGCTGCCGGTCACCCCGACCTGGTACGCCGACACCCGCCGCTCGAAGAAGTTGGACAGCTCCTGCACGTCCTGCAACTCCATGAACGCGAACGGGTTGGCGCTGCCGTACATCGGGGCGATGCCGAGCACTGCCAGGCGCCGGTCTGCCACGTGCTGGAGGTACTCGCGCATGTCGGCCAGCGACATCCCCGGCACGCCCTGGCCCAGCAGGTCCGCGGCGAAGCTCACCTCGCACTCCACCGCCTCGGCCAGCATCTCCTTCACCTGCTTCTCCATCTCGGCGTCGAACAGGTCCGGTTCCTCGGCGCGTACGGTCTCCACCACGTCGAACGCGAACGCCATGTGCATGGACTCGTCCCGGAATACCCAGTTGGTGCCGGAGGCCAGCCCGTTGAGCAGGCCCCGGGACCGCAGGAAGTAGACGTAGGCGAACGCGCCGTAGAAGAACAGGCCCTCGATGCACGCGGCGAAGCAGATCAGGTTGAGCAGGAACGCCCGCCGGTCGTCGCGGGTCCGCAGCTCGCGCAGCTCGAAGATCGAGTCGATCCACCGGAAGCAGAACTCGGCCTTGCGGGCGATCGACGGGATGTTCTCCACCGCGGCGAACGCGGCGAACCGTTCCTTCTCGTCCGGCACGTACGTGTCGAGCAGGTTCAGGTAGAACTGGACGTGCACCGCCTCCTCGAACAGCTGCCGGGACAGGTAGAGCCGGCCCTCGGGCGAGTTGACGTGCTGGTAGAGGTTGAGCACCAGGTTGTTGGCGACGATCGTGTCGCCGGTGGCGAAGAACGCCACCAGCCGCGACACCAGGTGCCGTTCGGCGGGGGACAGCTTCGCCAGGTCGGCGAGGTCCGAGTGCAGGTCCACCTCCTCGACCGTCCAGGTGTTCCTGATCGCGTCCTTGAACCGGTCGAAGAAGCGCGGGTAGCGCATCGGCCGCAGGGTCAGGTCCATGCCGGGGTCGAGCAGCATGTGCCGGGTCGGTGCGGTGGTGGTCACTGGCATGCCTCGCAGCTCTCGGGGTTCTCCAGGGAACAGGCCAGCGCCTCGTCGTCGCTCACGGCGGAGACCACGCCGGGCACCGGGGCGGGCACCGGGGCGACGGTGGCCTGCTGGATGCGGGTGGCGGGACGGGAACGCAGGTAGTAGGTGGTCTTCAGCCCGGCCTTCCAGGCGTACAGGTACATCGAGGACAGCTTGCCGATGGTCGGCGCGCTCAGGAACAGGTTCAGCGACTGGGACTGGTCGACGAACGGCGCCCGCGCGGCGGCCAGGTCGATCAGCGCCCGCTGCGGCAGCTCCCAGGCGGTGCGGAACAGCTCCCGCACCGGCGCGGGCAGCTCGGTGATGTCCTGCACCGAGCCCTCGGCCCGCTTGATCCGGTCGCGGACCTGCGGCGTCCACAGCCCGCGCGCCTTCAGCTCCCGCACCAGGTACGTGTTGACCTGGAGGAACTCCCCGGACATCGTCTCGCGCTTGAACAGGTTGGACACCTGCGGCTCGACGCACTCGTAGCAGCCGGCGATGGAGGCGATGGTGGCGGTCGGTGCGATCGCCACCAGCAGCGAGTTGCGCAGCCCGCCTGCGGCGATCCGCTCACGCAGCGCCGCCCACCGTCCGGCCTGCGCCGGCTCCGCGCCCCACAGGTCCGGGTGCAGGTCACCCTTCGCGGCCCGGGTCTGCGGGTACGCCGGATGCGGCCCGAACCGCTCGGCCAGCCCGGCGGAGGTCTCCAGCGCGGTCAGCAAAATCTCCTCCTGCACGCGGGTGGACAGCTCCTTCGCCTCGGGGGAGTCGAACGGCAGGCGCAGCGTGAAGAACGCGTCCTGCAACCCCATCAGGCCGAGCCCGACCGGCCGCCAGCGCGGGTTCGACGCAGCCGCCTGCTCGGCCGGGTAGTAGTTGATGTCGATCACCCGGTCGAGGAACACCACAGCGGTGCGGACCGTGGCGCGCAGCCGCTCCCAGTCCACCCCGTCGGCGGTGACGTGGGCACCGAGGTTCACCGAGCCGAGGTTGCACACCGCCGTCTCGGCGTCGTCGTTCACCTCCAGGATCTCGGTGCACAGGTTGGACAGGTGGATCACGTTGCCCGGCTCACCGGTCTGGTTGGACAGCCGGTTCGCGGCGTCCTTGAACGTCATCCAGCCGTTGCCGGTCTGCGCGAGCGTGCGCATCATCCGCCCGTACAGGTCCCGGGCCCGTACCGTGCGGACCGCGTTCTTCTCCGCCGCCCGGTACGCGGCGTCGAACGCCTCCCCGTACAGGTCGGGCAGCTCCGGGGCGTCCGACGGATCGACGAGCGACCACTCGCCGA
>NZ_JAGPXV010000204.1:0-8925 GCF_018070405.1 Micromonospora sp. D75 | reverse complement strand
CTCGTACACAGCGCCCTCGACGCACCCTCCGGAGATGCTGCCGACGACCTCACCGTCGGCGCAGACCGCCATGGCCGCGCCCGGCGGTCTGGGCGCCGACTTCCAGGTCCGCACCACCGTCGCGACGGCGAACCGGACGCCGGCGGCACGCCACGCGCTCAACCCGTCGACGATGTCTCGCATTGCCGCACGATCCGTGAGCAGCCGCGGCACCGTCAACGCCGACCTAAGGACTTGCTTAGGTCGGCGTTGACTTCCGCGGGCACCGGCACCACATTGACGACTTCCGGAGGTGCGATATGCAGGTGCCGGCCCCGTTCGAGTACGAACGAGCAACCAGTGTGGACCACGCCATCAGCCTGATGGAACGGCTGGGCAGCACGTCACGGCTGATCGCCGGCGGGCACAGCCTGCTGCCGATGATGAAGCTGCGGCTGGCCAGTTTCGACTATCTCATCGACATCAACGATCTCCATGACGAGCTCGGCTACATCGAGGCGGGCCCGGACGAGCTACGCATCGGTGCGCTGACCCGGCATCGGGAGCTGCTGGAGTCCGCCACCCTGACGGCGGCCTTCCCGATCTTCGCCGACGCCGAACGGGTGATCGCCGATCCGATCGTGCGCAACCGGGGCACACTGGGCGGCTCCCTGTGCCAGGCGGACCCGTCGGAGGACCTGTCCGCGGTCTGCACCGCCCTGGGCGCGAGCTGCGTGATCCGTGGGCCCGGCGGCGCCGAACGGGTGGTGTCCATGGAGGAGTTCCACGTCGGGCCGTACGAGACGGCCGTCGGCGACGGGGAGATCCTGGTCGAGGTCCGGCTGCCGGTGCGGCCCGGCTGCGGCAGCGCCTACGAGAAGGTGGAACGCCGGGCCGGCGACTGGGCGGTGGTCTCGGCCGGCGCCGCGGTCTGGCTCGACGGCGACGTGATCTCCGACGCCCGGGTCGGGCTGGCCGCCGTGGGCCCGAACACCACAGGTATCCCGGAGATCTCGGCGGCGCTGCGTGGGCAGACACCCAGCGAGAGCCTCTTCGAGCAGGCCGGCGCTATCGCCGCGCGCAGCTGCGATCCGGCCACCGATCAGCGGGGCAGCGCGGACTACAAGCGGCACCTGGCCGACGAGCTGACCAGACGGACCCTGCGCCGGGCCGTGGAACGGGCGAGGAGCTGAGCATGCAGGTCACCATGACCGTCAACGACGTCGAGGTCACCCGGGAGATCGAGGGCCGGCTGCTGCTTGTGCACTTCCTGCGCGACGTGCTGGGCCTGACCGGCACGCACTCGGGCTGCGACACCAGCAACTGCGGCACCTGCGTCGTCTGGCTCGACGGCGAACCGGTGAAGTCGTGCACCGTGCTGGCCGCGATGGTCGGCGGCCACCAGGTGCGTACCGTCGAGGGCCTGGCCAAGGGCGCGGAGCTCGACCCGGTCCAGCAGGGCTTCATGCAGTGCCACGGCCTGCAGTGCGGCTTCTGCACGCCCGGCATGATGATGACCGCTCGGGCGCTGCTCAACCGCAACCCGGACCCGACCGAGGCGGAGATCCGCGAAGCGATCTCCGGCCAGATCTGCCGCTGCACCGGCTACGCCACCATCGTGCGCTCGGTGCGCTGGGCCGCCGTGCACGAGGCGAACGCGGCCGCCGCGGTCACCGAGACCACCGAATCACCCGAAGCCGGCGAGATCGACAACGCCGGCCGGCCCGCCGGGAGCGTCGTATGACGACTGTGCACGAGCGCGTGGACACCTTCCCCGACAACGACCAGAAGCCGGTGGGCTACGGCCGGATGCTGCGGAAGGAGGATCCGCGCTTCGTGCGCGGCCGGGGCCGGTTCGTCGACGACGTCCGGCTGCCCGGGCTGCTGCACCTGGCCATCCTCCGCTCGCCGGTGGCCCACGCGCGGATCCTGAGCATCGACACGAGCGCCGCCGAGGCATCCCCCGGCGTCAAGGCGGTAGTGACCGGGGCGATGCTGGCCGAGCAGGGTCTGGCCTGGATGCCGACGCTCTCCAACGACGTACAGGCCGTGCTCGCCACCGACAAGGTGCGCTTCCAGGGTCAGGAGGTGGCGTTCGTCGTCGCCGAGGACACGTACGCGGCGCGGGACGCGCTGGAGCTGATCGACGTCGAGTACGACGTCCTCGACCCGGTCGTCGACGCCCGCCGCGCGCTGGAACCGGACGCCCCGGTGATCCGCGACGACCTGGAGGGCAAGACCGACAACCACTGCTTCGACTGGGAGACCGGCGACGAGGCGGCCACCGCGGCGGTGTTCGCCCGGGCGGACGTCGTGGTCAGCCAGGACCTGGTCTATCCGCGGGTGCACCCGGCGCCGATGGAGACGTGCGGCGCGGTCGCCGACTTCGACGCCGTCGAGGGCAAGCTGCGCCTCTGGTCCACCACGCAGGCGCCGCACGCGCACCGCACCCTCTACGCCCTGGTGGCGGGCATCCCCGAGCACAAGATCCAGGTGATCTCGCCGGACATCGGCGGTGGCTTCGGCAACAAGGTGCCGATCTATCCGGGGTACGTCTGCGCGATCGTCGCGTCGATCGTCACCGGGAAGCCGGTGAAGTGGATGGAGGACCGCTTCGAGAACCTGATCAGCACCGGCTTCGCCCGCGACTACATCATGCGTGGTGAGATCGCGGCGACCCGTGACGGCCGGATCCTGGCCATCCGCACCAACGTCCTCGCCGACCACGGCGCCTTCAACGGCACCGCCGCGCCGGTGAAGTACCCGGCCGGTTTCTTCGGCGTCTTCACCGGCAGCTACGACATCGAGGCCGCGTACTGCAAGATGACGGCGGTCTTCACGAACAAGGCGCCGGGCGGTGTGGCGTACGCCTGTTCGTTCCGCATCACCGAGGCCGTCTACCTCGTCGAGCGGATCGTCGACTGCCTCGCCGACGAACTGGGCATGGACCCGGCCGAGCTGCGGCTGAAGAACTTCATCCGGCCGGAGCAGTTCCCGTACACCACGAAGACCGGCTGGGTGTACGACTCCGGCGACTACGAGCCGACCATGCGGCTGGCGATGGAGATGGCCGGCTACGCCGACCTGCGGCGCGAGCAGCAGGAGAAGCGGGCCCGGGGCGAGCTGATGGGCATCGGCATCGCGTTCTTCACCGAGGCCGTCGGCGCCGGGCCGCGCAAGAACATGGACATCCTCGGCCTGGGCATGGCCGACGGTTGCGAGTTGCGCGTGCACCCGACCGGCAAGGCGGTGGTCCGGCTCAGCGTGCAGTCCCAGGGTCAGGGGCACGAGACGACGTTCGCGCAGATCGTCGCGGAGGAGATCGGCATTCCGCCGGACGACATCGACGTGCTGCACGGCGACACCGACAACACGCCGTTCGGCCTCGGCACGTACGGCAGCCGGTCCACCCCCGTCTCCGGCGCCGCGGCGGCCCTGGTCGCCCGCAAGGTCCGCGACAAGGCCCGGATCATCGCCTCCGGCATGCTGGAGGTCTCGGTCGCCGACCTGGAATGGGACAAGGGTTCCTTCCGGGTCAAGGGCGATCCGGGTAAGAGCGTGACGATCCAGGACATCGCGATGCGGGCCCACGGCGCCGGTGACCTGCCCGAGGGCGTCGAGGGCGGGTTGGAGGCGCAGATCTGCTACAACCCGTCGAACCTGACGTATCCGCACGGGGCGTACATCTGCGTGGTGGACATCGACCCCGGCACCGCGCAGGTCAAGGTGCGGCGGTTCATCGCCGTCGACGACTGCGGCACCCGGATCAACCCCATGATCATCGAGGGGCAGGTGCACGGCGGGCTGGCCGACGGGGTCGGCATGGCCCTGATGGAGATGATCGCGTTCGACGAGGACGGCAACTGCCTCGGCGCGTCGCTGATGGACTACCTGCTGCCCACCGCGCTGGAGGTGCCCGACTGGGAGACCGGCTTCACCGTCACCCCGTCCCCGCACCACCCGATCGGCGCGAAGGGCGTGGGCGAGTCCGCCACCGTCGGCTCCCCGCCCGCGATCGTCAACGCGATCGTCGACGCGCTCGAACCCTTCGGCGTACGGCATGCCGACATGCCGTTGACGCCGTCGCGCGTCTGGGACGCGATGCGCGGCAACGCCCGCCCGCCGATCTAGGGGAGGTGGCCATGACGACTATCGCCCGCCGTACGCAGGATCTGACCGCCTCGCGCGCGCCGTTCGTGCACGCCACGGTGGTCCGGGCGCAGGACCCGACGTCGGCCCGGCCCGGCGACGACGCGGTGATCCTGCCCGACGGCACCATCGAGGGTTTCGTCGGCGGGGTGTGCGCCGAGAACTCGGTGCGGGCGGCCGCCCTGGACACCCTCCGCGACGGCAAGGCGCTGCTGCTGCGGGTCCTGCCGGACGGCACGCCCGCCTTTCCCGACACGCCGGGGGCACGGGTCGTGGTCAACCCGTGCCACTCGGGCGGGGCGCTGGAGATCTTCCTGCGCCCGGTGCTACCGGTACCCGTGCTGGGTCTGGTGGGCGACACGCCGATCAGCGCGGCGGTGGCCACCCTGGCGGCCTTCCTCGACTTCGAGGTGGCCACGTCCGGCGACTACGCCGGCGCGACAGCGGTCGTGGTGGCCGGCCTCGGCAAGGGCGAGCAGGACGCCATCCGCGCCGCGCTGGACGCCGGGGTGGGGCACATCGCGCTGGTCGCCAGCCGAAAGCGCGGGGCGGCGGTGCTCGACGAACTGGCGCTGTCCGACGCGGAGCGCGCCCGGGTCCGGACCCCGGCCGGGCTGGAGATCGGGGCGCGCTCACCACAGGAGATCGCGCTGTCGATCATGGCCGAGGTGGTGCGGGCGCTGCGGGTGGACGGCCTCGCCTCCTCCCCCGCACCACCCGCGGCGCTCCCCCTGCAAGCAGTCGACCCGGTGTGCGGGATGACAGTCCTGATCGGACCGGACACCCCGCACGTGCGGATCGACGGCACCGACCACTGGTTCTGCTGCCCCGGCTGCCTCGACCGGCACGTGGCGGCGTAGCCGTGTTCGTGACCGGCCTGGTTCTGGCCGCCGGGGCCTCGGTACGCCTCGGCGAGGCCAAACAACTGCTGCCGTACCGCGGGCGGACGCTGCTCGACGCCACCCTCGACCTGGCCCGCTCGTGCGCCTTCGACCAGTTGCTGGTGACCCTCGGCGGCGCCGCCGACCTGATCCGCGAACGGGTGGACCTGACCGGGGTCCAGGTCGTCGAGAACGCCGAGTTCAGCACTGGTTGCGGATCGTCGGTCCGCGCCGCGACGCAGGCGGTGGACCCGCGCGCCGACGGGCTCGTGCTCCTGCTCGGCGACCACCCAGGCGTACGGGCCGCCGACGTACGCCGGGTCGCGGCGGCGACCACCCCGCTCGCGGTGTGCCGGTACGCCGACGGCCTGGGACACCCGTTCTGGTTCGCCCGCGACGTCCTGCCGGAGCTGCGTGTCCTGCACGGCGACAAGGCGGTGTGGAAGCTGCTGCACTCCGGCCGCCACCCGGTCACGGAGATACCTGTGGACGGGCCGGTGCCGATCGACGTGGACACCCGCGCGGACTACCGGCGGCTGCTCTCGGGCGAGGCGCGGTGAAGGACCCCCTGGCCGTGCGGCGCCGGCTCGACGCCGTCGACTACCTGGCCGACGACGGCATGGCGATGGCCGTCTTCCTCGCGCTGGAGCTGGGCAAGCCGCTGCTGCTCGAGGGTGAGCCCGGCGTCGGCAAGACCGCGGCCGCCAAGGCGCTGGCGCGGGCGCTGGACACGACACTGATCCGGTTGCAGTGCTACGAGGGCCTGACGCCCGGCGAGGCGCTGTACGAATGGAACTACCAGCGGCAGTTGCTCGCCATCCGGCTGGCCGAGGCCCGGCACGCCTCGCTCACCGACGCCGACCTGTTCGCCGCGGAGTTCCTGCAGGAACGGCCGATCCTGCGGGCGGTACGCCACCCGGGGCCGGTCCCGCCGGTGCTGCTGATCGACGAGATCGACCGGGCCGACGACGAGTTCGAGGCGCTGCTGTTCGAGTTCCTCGGCGAGTCCGGGATCACCATCCCCGAGCTGGGCACGTTCACCGCGACCACGCCGCCGGTCGTGGTGCTCACCTCCAACCGCAGCCGCGACCTGCACGACGCGCTGCGCCGCCGCTGCCTGTACCACTGGATCGACTTTCCGCAGATGGACCGGGCCACCGAGATCGTCCGGCGGGCCGTGCCGGGCGCCTCCGAAGGGCTGATCCGCACGGCGACCGCCTTCGTCGGCGACGTACGTGCCCTCGGCCTGGACAAGGCGCCCGGCATGGCCGAGGCCATCGACTGGGTCGCCGCGCTGTCAGTGCTCGGCGCCGCCGACCTCTCCGCCGACGACGTCGTCCGGACCATCGGCACCATCGCCAAGACCCCCGACGACCGCGCCGCCGTCGCCGCCGCGCTCGGCGCACACCAGGAGAGGCCGGCATGAAGATCACCAACGAGTTCACCGTCGACATTCCGATCGCGCAGGCGTGGGCGATCCTCACCGACCTGGAGGGCGTCGCGCCGTGCCTGCCGGGCGCCCAGTTGACCGGCGTCGACGGCGACGTCCACCAGGGCACGGTGAAGGTCAAGGTCGGCCCTGTCGTCTCCGAGTTCGCCGGCACCGCACGTTTCGTCGAGAAGGACGAGGAGCGGTACCGGGGGGTGATCGAGGCGAAGGGCCGCGACCGGCGGTCCGCGGCGAACGCGTCCGCCCTGGTCACCGCCCACCTGCGGCCGGACGGTCAGCGCACAGTCGTCAACGTGGACACCGATCTGAAAATCTCGGGGCGGCTGGCCCAGTTCGGCAGCGGCATGATCAAGGAGGTGTCCGGCAAGCTGCTCGCCCAGTTCGTCGCCAACCTCGAAGCGAGGCTGGCGGCAGAGGAGACCGGCGACCCGCACGCGGCCACCGCGCCTGACGCATCCGAGCCCGCGCCGGCCGTCGCCGCCACGCCCGACCGCGCCACGTCCGCCGCGACCGGGCCCGACGCCTCCACGGCCCTGCCCCGTACCCTCGCGGCCGACGCGGACGCCACCCCGTCCGGGACCACCGTGGCCGGCACCCCCGTGGCCGTCTCGGCGCCCACCGGTCGACCGGATGCCGACGCCGACGCCGAACCGGAGACGCTGGACCTGCTCGACATCGCCGGTGGGGCCGTCGTCAAGCGCCTCGTGCCGGTGCTCGTCGGGATCGTCGTCGTCGGTGGGATGATCGCCTGGTGGGTCGCCCGCCGGTGAGCGGCGGTGTGCTGCGCGGCGTCGACCGCGCGGCGTTCGCGACGGCGTTCGCCGACCGGTTGCGGCGGGCCGGCGTACCCGCCGGGCTCACCGAGGCCGGTGATTTCGTCCGGGCGCTCGGCGTGTGGACGCCCGGTGAGACGACCGCGCTCTACTGGGCCGCCCGGATCAGCTTCGTGCGGCGGCACGCCGACCTCGCCGCCTTCGACCGCGTCTTCGCCGCTGTCTTCGCCGACGCGCCGCCGCTGCCGCTCACCCGGTCCGCGGCCCCGCCGGCCGCTCGTGACGACGTGCACCTGCCGGTGCCCGCCGACACCGACGCCACCGGCGACGGTGGTGGGCTGCCGTGGGCGACGTTGCCGGCGCCCGTCGCCGAGGCGGAGCCCTCCGACGCCGGGGTGCGGCTGCCCGAGCGACGGCCCAGCGCCCTCGCCGGGCTCGCCGACCGGCCGTTCGAGGACCTCGACGCCGCCCAGCTCGCGCTGCTCGGCGACGCCTTGCGCGAGGCCGTCGCCCGCTGGCCGTCCCGGCGCACCAGGCGGCACGCCGTCGGTCCGGCCGGGCGGCGGGTCGCGCTGCGTCCGACTATCGCCCGGGCCCGTCGCACCGCGTGGGAGCCCGTCGAGGTCGTCCGCGAGCGACAGGTACGCCGACCACGCCGGGTGGTGCTGCTGTGCGACCTCAGCGAGTCGATGCGGGCCCAGGCCCACGCGTACCTGCACCTGCTGCGGGCCTTCGCGGTGAGCACCGACGCGGAGGTGTTCGCCTTCGCCACGACGCTCACCCGGCTCACCGTCGCGCTGCGGCACACGTCGGCGTCCGCGGCGATCGCGCACGCCGGCGCCGCCGTGACCGACCGGTTCGGGGGTACGCGCATCGCGACGAACCTGCGGGCCCTGCTCGCGTCCCCGCACGGCGACGCGGTTCGCGGGGCGGTGGTGCTGATCGGCTCGGACGGCTGGGACAGCGACCCCCCGGACGAACTCGCCGCCGTGATGGCACGGCTGAGCCGCCGCGCCCACCGGATCGTCTGGCTGAACCCACGGGCCGGCGCCCCCGGCTTCGCTCCCCTGGTGGCGGGCATGGCCGCGGCCCTGCCCTACTGTGACCGGCTGCTGCCGGCCGCGACGTTCCGGGACCTGCTGGACGCCGCCGGTCAGCTCCAGAGCGTCACGTGCACCGAGGGCCGGAAGCGGTTCACCGCGACGCCCACGCCGCGCATCATCGCCTGAATCGCCCGGGGCGTCGACGCGAAGCGGCACAGTTCCGCTGCCACGGACGGTGTGCCGGGTGTGACGAGCACCAGCGAATGCCACACTGCCTCGGCCTTGGCGTGCGGCCCGGACAACGCCACGAGCTGGCCGCTGCGGAGATCCGGCGCGACGGTGAACGACAGCGCGGGCGCGATCCCCCGGCCGCGCTGCGCCTCACCCAGCGCCGCCGCGTGGCTCTGGAAGATCTGCTGCCGCTCCTCGGGTACGCCGAGCCGGCGCAGCATCGCCGGGACAGCGCCCACGGTGTCGGTGGCCGAAGGGCCGAGCAGCCAGGTCTGGTCACGCAGCTGCCCCGGCGAGGCCGGCACACCGGCCAGCGGATGGTCCGGGCCGAGGACAGTCACCAGCCGGTAGTTCATCATCGGCCGGCCGGAGATCGCCGGATCAGCCACCGGCGGCAGCGGCCCCATCGCGACGTCCGC
>NZ_JAGPXV010000203.1:0-8956 GCF_018070405.1 Micromonospora sp. D75 | reverse complement strand
GGCTCGGAGCGGCCTTCCTCGGGACGCGCCACCCAGAGGATCTTGTTGTTCGCACCGTCGCCCCGGGCGTGCACGAGCGGGTACGCGAACAGGATCGCCACGATGTCGCCCCGGGCGCCGAAGACGTGCCGCATCCGGGTGTCGCCGGTGAACCCGGCGTCCGCCCAGTCCGGCAGCCGGCCGGTCTCCACCCGTTCGGCGCAGGCCGCCGGCGCGGCCGGCTCGGTGGCCGCCGGCGCCGAGGGCACCGGCGCTCCGGCCGGGACCGTGGCCGGACCGGAGCACCCGGCCAGCAGCAGGACCGGCACCAGCAGGACTCGTCTCGCAACGAACATCGCGGCCTCCCCGTCGACGGCTCTCGTCAACAGGACACCGGCCGGGGCCGCCGGGTTCCCGTCGCTCACCGGAGCGAGGCCGCGACGTCCAGCGCCTGCTCGCGGGTGAGGTCGCCCTCCAGCCGGTAACTCAGCCCGCCCTGCTCCCAGATGAGCGTGGCCGCGGACAACCGCGCGGTGGCGACCCGTTCCGTGCCCGACCGGTCCACGTACGCCAGCGCGTGCGGACCGCCGACCCAGATCGCGAACTCGCCACCCACCTGGGTGAGCGTCACGTCCGCGCCGAGGGACCGCTTGTGGAACACGATGTCGAGCGAGCCGTCGAAGGCGTCCAGCCGTACCGTGCCGCCCCGGTAGAGCAGGCTGACCACCCGGTGGCCGCCGGCGCCGTCCGGGTCGGCCACCAGCACCCGTTCCGGCGCGCCCAGGCGGGACGGCACCCGGATCGGGAAGCGGACCTGGCGTTGCGCCTCGGCGAGGGCGACGTGCCGCTGCGCGGGCAGTGGCGAGGGCGTGCCGGTCGGCGGCGGGGCGGGCGCGGAGTCGATGACGACGCCGGAGAACCGCAGCAGCCCGGTCACCGCGTCGGCGAGCGCGGCGCGGCCCGGCGGCAGCGCCACCACGAGCAGCGCGGCGAGCACGGTGGCCAGCACGTACCGCCGGCGGCGGCGCGGCGCGGGCGCGTCGAGCCGGGCGCGGACCCGCGCGGTGACGTCGGGCGTCCGCGCCGGCTCCAGCCAGCCGGTCAGGTCACGCAGCTCCCGCTCCAGGTCATCCACGGTGCGCCACCTCCCGGTCCAGCAGGGCACGCAGCTTCGCCAGCGCCCGGTGGGTCCGCGACTTCACGGTGCCCCGGGGCAGCCCCAGCACCGTGGCCGTCTCGTCCTCGCCGAGGTCCAGCAGGTAGCGGCAGACGATCGCCTCGCGGTCACGTACGGGCAGCAGCCGCAGCGCTCCGACCAGCGCGGCCCGGCGCTCGGCCGCCAGCACCGCGTCGAGCCCGTCGTCGGCGCCGCCGGCCACGACCGGTTCCGCCGCCGCCGCGCGCAGCGTCAGCCCGTCGCGCCGGCTGCGCGTCCGGTGCAGGTTCCGGGTCTCGTTGGCGACGATCGCGAGCAGCCAGGACCGGAACGACGCCTCGGCCCGGTAGCGGGACAGTTTCCGGTACGCCTTCACGAACGCCTCCTGGACCACGTCCTCGGCGTCCGGACCGGCGCCCAGCAGCACCGCCGTCCGGTACGCGGACGCGGTGTGCCGGGCGACCAGGGCGTCGTACGCCTCCCGGTCGCCGGCGCGTACGCGGGTGACGAGGTCGTCGTCGTCCAGGGCAGCCTCCGCCGTCGGTCCGCTTCCATGACACCGCCCGGGGCGGCCGGGTTCCATCAGGCGTTTGACCGGTGACCGTGCCGGAAAGAGTGGCGGGATGAGCTGGGCGAGAAGAGCCGTACCCGCAGCCGTCGCCGCCGTCGCCGCGCTGGCGGCGCGGGACCTGCTGCAACGCGACCACGCGCTGCGCCGCAACTTCCCGGTGCTGGGCCGGGCCCGGTACCTGATCGAGTCGATCGGACCGGAGCTGCGGCAGTACATCGTGGCCGGCAACGACGAGGAGCGGCCCTTCACCCGCGACCAGCGGCGCTGGGTGTACGCCTCGGCCAAGCAGGAGAACAACTACTTCGGGTTCGGCACCGACAACGACATCGAGCACACCTCCGGCTATCCGATCATCAAGCACCGCACGTTCGGCCGGGCGGTGCCGCCGTCGGCGCCGACCGCCGGGCACGACGTGACGCTGCCCTGCGCCAAGGTGCTCGGCGCGGCGCGCGGCCGGGCGCGGGCGTTCCGCCCGGAGTCGGTGGTGAACATCTCCGGCATGAGCTTCGGCTCGCTGTCCGGCAACGCGGTGGAGGCGCTCAACCGGGGCGCGGCGCTGGCCGGCTGTCTGCAGAACACCGGCGAGGGCGGGCTGTCGCCGTACCACCGCATGGGCGGTGAGCTGGTCTTCCAGCTCGGCACCGCGTACTTCGGCTGCCGCGACGAGCAGGGCCGGTTCAGCCTGCCGCGGCTCAAGGACCTGGTGGCGTCGGCGCCGGTACGCGCGCTGGAGATCAAGCTCAGCCAGGGCGCCAAGCCGAGCCTCGGCGGCCTGCTGCCGGCGGCGAAGGTCTCCGCCGAGATCGCCGCCACCCGGGGCGTCCCGGCCGGTCAGGACTGCGTCAGCCCGTCCCGGCACGCCGAGTTCTCCGACTGCGACAGCCTGCTCGACTGGGTGGAGCTGCTCGCCGCCGAGACCGGTCTGCCGGTCGGCATCAAGTCCGCCGTCGGCGACCTCGGGTTCTGGGAGGATCTGGCCACGCTGATGCGCGACACCGGGCGCGGCGTGGACTTCGTGACCGTCGACGGGGGCGAGGGCGGCACCGGGGCCGCGCCGCTGATCTTCAGCGACTCGGTCTCGCTGCCGTTCCAGCAGGGCTTCTCCCGGGTCTACCGCACGTTCGCCGAACGCGACCTGCACGAGAAGGTGGTGTTCGTCGGCGCCGGCAAGCTCGGCCTGCCCGACAACGCCGTGGTGGCGTTCGCGCTCGGCGCCGACATGGTCAACGTCGGGCGGGAGGCGATGCTGGCGATCGGCTGCATCCAGGCACAGAAGTGCCACACCGACACCTGCCCGACCGGCGTCGCCACGCAGAACGCGTGGCTGGCCCGGGGTCTGGACCCGGCCCGCAAGTCGGTACGGGCCGCGAACTACATCCGTACGCTGCGCCGCGACCTGGTCAAGGTGGCCGAGGCGTGTGGCGTCGAGCATCCCGGGCTGATCGGCACCGACGCGGTGGAGATCCTCGACGGTCGGACCTCGTCGATCCCGCTGGACCGGGCGTTCGGCTACCGGCCGGAGTGGGGGATGCCGTCGGCAGCGGACCGGGCGGAGATCGTGCGGCTGATGACCGCCGAGGCGCCGCAGGGCGGCAGCGCGCCGCCCTCCCCCACCGCCGTCGGCTAGCCGGTTCCCTCGCCGGTGCGGTGCCGCCCCCGGCGGCGCGGCGGGCGCGGCCGGAGCACGATCGGCGCCACCACCAGGACCGCCGCCGCGCCGAGCAGTCCCCAGGGGTGGCGGCTGGTCTCGACCACGAAGGCGACCGGCCGTTCCGGCAGGTCGACGCGGCCGTGGAGTTCGTGTGCCCCGAGCACGGCGACGTCCACCGGCACCGGGATCTCGTACGTCCGGACCTGCCCGGCGCCGATGGTGCCCAGGGGCGGGGCGGCGACGATGGTGTGCGCCCGTCCGGGCCGGCCGAGCAGCAGCGTGAACGGCGGGTCGACCACGTCGGCCGGGCCGGGGTTGCGCAGCGCGACGCGTACGGTGAGCGTCTCGGGCAGCCCGAACCATTCCCGTAGCGGGCGGCGGCCGGCGACGCGCAGCTCGTCGAGGTGCAGGCGCGGCGTGGCGGCCGGCGCGGGCGCCGGGGCGGCGGTCACGCCCCGGACCGGCAGCGCGGCGGTGGCCTGGACGGCGCCGGTCAGCGCATGCGCGCGCAGCACGCAGGGGCAGGCGACGGGTGGCGCCGCCAGCGCGATCGGCGCCGCCGTCGTGCCCGCCGGCACCTGGACGGTGGTGGCCTGCTCGTTGGCGCAGTCGAGCGCGCCCCGGCGGGCGTCGTTACCGCAGACCGTGAGGTGGACCGGGCCGGCCGGCCAGCCGCGCAGCGTGACGGTGACCCGCTGCCCGACAGTCAGCGGGCCGGACGGCACGAGGCCAGCGGGCCGCGGCGGCGCGGAGGCCGCAGTGGACGACGGCGCGGGCGGGGCGGAGACGGCGGCGCCGTCCGGGGCGGACGGCGGTGCCGGGACCGGCACGGCCAGCGCGAGGATCGCGGCGGCGGCCGGCAGGACCGGGGTCACCGGGCACCGGCCGCCGTGCCGCCCGCCGGGGGTTCGGGCGTTCCCGCGACGGGCGCCCGGGACGCATCCGCCGGCCCGCCGGGAGCGGCCGAGGGCTCGGACACCGACGCCGGCCCGGCGGGTGCAACCGTCGCCGGAGGCTCGGACACCGGCGCCGGCCCGGGCGTGGTGGAGGGCGCGGCCGAGGTGGGGCGGCGTCGACGACGGCGCAGGTGGAGGAGCCAGGCTCCCGCGGCCGCCGGAGCGGCGATCAGCAGCCAGGGCGGCGCCCACACGCTCGCGGTGCGCCGCACCGGGGGCAGCGCGGTGTCGACGGTGGTGGGTGCGAGGTCCACTGTCGCGGTCAGCCGCAGCGCGGGCGGCACCCCGGTGACCCGCTCGGTGACGGTGAACTCGGCGCCGGGCAGCAGCTCCGGCAGGTCGACCGGGCTGGTCCGGGACAGCGTCCAGCCACCCGGGCCGTCGACGACCACCGCGCCGGTGCCGCCGACGCGGACGTTGCCGCTGTTGCGGATCCGGTAGGTGACCGTGAGGTCGGCGCGTCCGATCGGGTTGAGCGGGGTGTCGTAGTCGACGCGTACCGTTTCGACGGTCACGGCGGGGCGGACCTCGCCGGCCACGCGGAGGTAGACCCGGGCGGCGATCCGCTGGTCGAGGCGGACCCGCTGCCCGTCGGCGGTGACGCCGTCCTGGGCGACCGCGGCGATCACGCCACCGGTGTGGTCGCCCGGCGTGGCGTCGCGCGGCACGGTGAGGCGGAACGGGATGTCCGCGCGCCGGCCGGGCTGGACGGTCCAGTTCCGCCGCTCGACGCCGATCCAGGCGCCGACGTCGGTGGCGGCCCGGTCGGAGGGCAGCAGCGCGAAGGCGCCGTCGGTGGTGGTGTACGCGTCGGTGCCGTACACCGCGAAGGTGAGCGGCCGGTCACCGAGGTTGGTCACCCCGACGTGGTCGGTGATCGTGGCGCCCGGCGCCAGGTCGTAGGTGAAGTAGTTGCGCCCGGTCGGCCCGCCGGGCCCGGACGGCTGGACCGCCCAGCGGGCGGCGCCGGGGTCGGCGGGCGGCGCCGGCCGGGGGGCCGCCTCGCCGCGCGACGGTGACCCGAGCAGCACCGCGAGCAGCACGGCGGCGAGCGCGGCGCCGATCCGGGCGGCCGGGATGCGGGTGGTGGGCGTGAGGAGGGGCATGCCGTGCTCCGCTGCGAGGTGGTCGCCGGGCAGACGCCGCTGGTGGGGCACGGGCGACGTGCCCGCGCCCCACCAGGGCCGACCCGGTCGGTGAATCAGGAGAGGGTCAGGGTGAGCGTGGCGACGTAGTCGCCCGCCGCGGCGGACGCCGGCACACCGAGGTTGAGCTCGGCGCCGCAGGCGTAGACGCCGTTGCTTGTCCCGGCGCCGGCCGTGCACAACGCTCGGGCCTCGCCGAGACCGGCGCCGGGAGCGGCCACCGCACCCGGGGTGACGGCGCCGGTGGTTCCGCCCAGCGGGTCGTCCACCACGTTCGCGGTCGGCGCCCAGCCGAGGTAGTTCCCGGCGATGACGCCACCGGCGGCGGAGGTGAAGTCGGAGACCTGTCCGACCAGGCTCCAGCCGGTGCCGGCACCGCGCAGGTCGGCCACCGTGGCGGTGTTCAGCGGCGCCCGGGCGTACTCGCCCTTGCCGACCGGCGGCAGGGCGACGTTCGCGCCGGCCACGCTCAGGCTGAGCGGGCCGCCGGTCACCGTGCTGGTGATCCGCTGCTGGGCCGAGTTCCCACCCGCGCCGGTACGGGTGAAGGTGATCGGCGTGAACGTGTCCTGGCGGCGGTCGGCCGAGCCGCGGGCGGCGAAGGTGATGACGTAGCACTGCACCTCGGTGCAGTCCACCTCGTCGCCGTTGCGGTCGGTGTAGACGGCGCTGATCGGCAGCGTCGTGGTGAAGCTGCCGTCGGCGGCCATCCGGTCCCGGGCGTCGGTCGGCTCGTTGGTCTTGTTGACCCACTTGGTGACCTGGAGGACGCCGGCGTTGGCCCAGTGCTCGTCGACCTTCGGTCCGAACGAGACGTAGATGCCGGCCCCGTTGTTGAAGTCCGGGTCGAAGCCGGTGCCGCGTACGGTGACAGTCGCGCCGGCGGGGTCGAGGCCCTGGGCCGGGTCGACGGTCACCGCCGGGGTCGCGGGCGCGGTGCCGCCTGCCGTGGTGAACGTGAACGACACCGGGTCCAGCGCCTCACCGGCGGCGTAGAAGCCGTTGAACGCGCCGGCTCCCACGCTGGTGAGCGCCGCGGCGAGGTTGCTGCCGGTCACCGTGTTGCCGCTGGTGGCGGGAGCGCCGGTGAGGGTGGCGATGGTGGCCTGCTTCACCGAGACCGGCTCGGTCATCGTGGTGGCCAGGTCGACGTCCGCCTTCAGCGAGGCGGTGCCGCCGGAGACGGCGACAGTCGGGTTGGCCAGCGTGATGGTCAGCAGGTGCGCCGGGTACGAGAACACCACGGTGCCGCCGTACGTGGCGTTGGTCGTACCGGTGGCGGCGTCGTGCGTGCCGCCGGTCGACGGGAACGTGAACGTGCCGTCGGCGTTGACGGTGGCGCCGTTGCTGACAGCGATCGGCGGGTCCCCGTTGCCGGCCTTGACGTAGTTGCGGAAGCTGGCCTTGAAACCCCAGGTCAGGCTGCCGCTTGCGATCTCGGCCTCGGCCGCCGAGGCGGGTCCGGCGCCCACGAGCGCACTCGACACGCCGAGGGCGAGCACCGCCGCCCAGCGCATCGACCGGAGGGCTCCGGCTCTGGATCTGAACATGCTGTTCCTCTCGGGAGGGGAAGCGAAGGCATTAGGTTAGGCAAACCTAAGATGATCGGGTGATCCACGAAGCGTCCCAAGATCTTCAGCCGAACGGACCCCTTGCCACCTGCGCGTTCGCCACTTAGGTTAGCCAAACCTAAGTACCCGCTCGGCCGGCATGTCCGGCCGGACCTGTCGTGTGAGGAGCCCGATGCGATCACGGCGCCGCACCATCTGGACCACCGTTCTGCTCACCGCCGCCGTCGTCGCCACGCCCGCGCCGGCCCACGCCGGCACCGCCACCGGCAGCGGCGGCCAGAAGCTCACCGTCACCCCGAGCACCGGCCTGAGCCGCTCCGGCGCCACCGTGTCCGTCTCCGGGCGCGGCTACGACGTCGACAAGGGCATCTACGTCGCGTACTGCGTCGACAACGGACCGGGCGTGGCGGCCACCCCGTGCGGCGGCGGCGCCGACACCACCGGCAGCCTCGGCGCCTCGCAGTGGATCTCGTCGAACCCGCCCGCCTACGCCGAGGGCCTGCCCGAGCCGTACGGCCCCGGCGGCTCCTTTTCGGTGACGGTCAAGGTGACCCCCACCATCGGCGACGTCGACTGCACCGTCCGGCGGTGCGCGGTCGTCACCCGCGCCGACCACACCCGGGCCTCCGACCGGTCCCAGGACGTACGGGTGCCGGTCACGTTCGCCGCCGGCGCCACGAGCGCCCCGCCGAAGGCCGGCCCGGCGCCGAAGGCGACCACGCCCGCCGCCACGCCCCGGACCACCACCGGACAGGACGCGCCGGCCCCGGCCGCCTCCGGCAACCCGCCGGCCGCAGCGGGGGCGGCAGGGGTGACGGGCGCCGCGCCCGGGGCCGGGGCGCCGTCGCAGGCCGCGGCCTCCGACCTCCACGTCACGCGGGTCAGCGACACCTCCGGGGCCGGACGCGGATGGACCGTCGGGGTGGTGGCCGCCGCGCTGGCCCTGGTCGTCCTGCTCGGCCTCGGCCGTTGGCGGCGCCGTCGCGGTGCCGGCCGGTGAGCCGCCCGCACCGGCGACCGGGCCGGGGACCACTCGTCGCGCTGCTCGCGGTGACCCTGGCGGCGACCGGCTGCGCTGCGCCGGGCCGATCGGGTACGCCGTCCGCCGCCGGCTGCGGCCCGGTCACCGCGACAGTGGACGACGCCGACGTCGAGCCGGTCCGCCCGGCGCCCACGCCCGCGCTGCCGGCCACCGTACGCTCCGGCGACGGCACGACGGTGACCGTCGACGACGTCAGCCGCATCCTCCCGGTGAACCGGCACGGCTCGATCGCCGAGATCGTCTTCGGCCTCGGCCTCGGCGGCAACGTCATCGGGCGGGACACCTCGACCACGTTCCCCGCCGCCGCGCACCTGCCGGTGGTCACCCCGGGCGGGCACGACCTCTCCGCCGAGGCGGTGCTCGACCTCGACCCCAGCGTCGTGCTCGTCGACGACGGCGTCGGGCCGCCCGAGGTGCTGCGCCAGCTCCGCGCCGCCGGCATCCCGGTCGTGCGGGTACCTGCCGAGCCGACGCTCGACGGCGTACCGGCGCACATCCGCGCGATCGCGGCGGCGCTCGGCGTGCCCGAGGCCGGAGAACGGCTGGTGACCCGCGTGCGGAGCGAGATCGCCGAGGCCCGGCGTACCGCCCCGGCGGGCCGCGCGCCACGGATCGCGTTCCTCTACCTGCGCGGCACCGCCGGGGTCTACCTGATCGGCGGCCGGGGCGCCGGGTCCGACGCGATGATCGAGGCGGTCGGCGGCGTCGACGCCGGCAGCGCCGCCGGGCTGTCCAAGTTCCGTCCGCTGACCAGCGAGGGCCTCATCAACGCCGCGCCCGACGTGATTCTGGTGATGAGCGCCGGGCTCGCCTCCGTCGGCGGCGTCGACGGCCTGGTGAAGCTGCCCGGCGTGGCGCAGACGCCGGCCGGGGCGAACCGGCGCG
>NZ_JAGPXV010000202.1:0-8966 GCF_018070405.1 Micromonospora sp. D75 | reverse complement strand
CACCCGGCGTCCGTGCTCGTCCGGCGCGCCCACGTCGATCTGCACCTCGAGGGTTGCCTCGGCGGGCAGCGGAACCGGCTCGGGCACGCGCAGCCGCCGCACGCTCGGGGCGCCGAGCTGGTCGCCGAGGTGGGTGAGCATGTCCAGCAGGGCGGTGGCGGGCAGCAGCGGCGCCGTGCCGTCGCCGGGCGCGGCCAGCCACGGCGAGGTGGCCGTGGCGATCTGCCCGGTGCAGACAACCTGCCCGGTGCCGGCGACCGCCAGCAGGCCGCCGAGCAGCGGATGCCCTGCGTCGGCCAGTCCGGCGCCGACGGGACCGCCGGCGCCGGTGGGAGCGGGCAGCCAGTAGTGCCGGCGCTGGAAGGCGTACGTGGGCAGGTCGACGCGGCGGTGCGGGCCAGGGCCGGCGAGGGCGGCACGGTCCACCGCGACGCCCCGCACGTGCAGCCGCGCCACGGCGGCGAGCAGCGCCTCGGCCTCGCCCGCGGTGCCCCGCACGGCGGGGACGAAGGCCAGCTCGTCGGCCTCGGCGACGAGGCAGTCCTGGGCCATCGCGGTGAGCACACCGGCCGGGCCGATCTCCAGGAAGGTGGTGACGCCCTGCCCGTGCAGGGCCCGTACGCCGTCGTGGAAGCGGACGGTGCCCCGCACGTGCGCCACCCAGTGCTCGGGCGAGCAGAGCCGGGCCGGGTCGACGGGGTGGCCGGTCAGGTTGGACACCACCGGCAGGTGCGGGGTGCGGTACGTGAGGCCGGCCGCGACCGCGCGGAACTCGTCGAGCATCGGGTCCATGCGCGGCGAGTGGAACGCGTGCGACACCCGCAGCCGGCTGGTGCGGCGCCCGGCCGCGCGCAGGGTGTCCGCGACGGCCAGCACCGCGTCGGTGTCGCCCGACAGGACGACGCTGGTGGGGCCGTTGACGGCGGCGAGGCCCACCCGGTCGGTCAGGTGCGCGGCGACCTCGGCCTCGTCGGCCTCGACGGCGACCATCGCGCCCCCGGCGGGCAGCTGCTGCATCAGCCGGGCGCGGGCGGCGACCAGCGCCGCCGCGTCGGCGAGGGAGAACACCCCGGCCACGTGCGCGGCGGCAAGCTCGCCGACGGAGTGGCCGAGCACCGCGTCGGGGCGGACCCCCCAGTGCTCCAGGAGGCGGTAGAGCGCCACCTCGAAGGCGAACAGGCCCGGCTGGGTGTACAGGGTCTCGTCGAGCAGTTCGGCCGGTGCGGTGCCCTCGGCCGCGAGGACGACGTCCGCGACGGGGAGCGGGGCGTGGCCGGCGAGGCAGCGGTCGAGTTCGGCGCAGGCCGCGTCGAAGGCGGCCGCGAAGACGGGGTACGCCGCGTGCAGCTCGTGGCCCATGCCGGCGCGCTGGCCGCCCTGCCCACCGAAGAGCAGGCCGAGTCGGCCGTCGACGACCCGGCCGGTCAGCACGCCCGGCAGGTCCGGGTCCGGTCCGCCGCGGGCCAGCGCGCCGAGCCCGGTCCGGGCGGACTCCGCGTCGCCCACCAGCACCACGGCCCGGTGTTCGAGAGCGGCGCGGGTGGTGGCGAGGGCGTGCCCGGTGTCGGCCGGGTCGGCGTGCGCCCCCGGCCCGTCGAGCCAGGCCAGCAGGCGGGCCGCCTGGTCACGCAGCGCCTCGCCGGAGGCAGCCGCGAGCAGCCACGGTACGGGCGGCCGAGCGGTGGCGGGCGGCGACTGCCGGGCGGCGTCCCCGGCGGCGGTCGGCGGATCGGCGGGGGCCTCGACGATGACGTGGGCGTTGGTGCCGCTGATGCCGAACGACGAGACGCCGGCCCGGCGGGGCCGGCGTACGTCGGGCCACGGGCGGGCCTCGGTGAGCACCTCGACCGCGCCGGCGGACCAGTCCACCTCGGACGTCGGGGCGTCCACGTGCAGGGTGCGCGGCAGTGTCCCGTGCCGCATCGCGAGCACCATCTTGATCACCCCGGCGGCCCCGGCGGCGGCCTGGGTGTGGCCGAGGTTGGACTTCAGCGAGCCCAGCCGCAGCGGTTCGGCGTCACCGCGGCCCACCCCGTACGTGGCGAGCAGCGCCTGCGCCTCGATCGGGTCGCCGAGGGACGTGCCGGTGCCGTGCGCCTCGACGGCTTCCACGTCGGCGGTGGAGAGCCCGGCCGCGTCCAGCGCCCGGCGGATGACCCGCTCCTGGGCGGGCCCGTTGGGGGCGGTCAGCCCGTTGGACGCGCCGTCGGAGTTGACGGCGGAGCCGCGCAGCACGGCGAGGACGGGGTGCCCGTGCCGGCGGGCGTCGGAGAGCCGTTCCAGCAGCAGCACGGCGACGCCCTCGGACCAGCCGGTTCCGTCGGCGCCGTCGGCGAACGCCTTGCACCGGCCGTCCGGGGCGAGCCCGCGCTGCCGGCTGAACTCCACGAACGCCTGCGGGGTGCCCATCACCGCCACGCCGCCGGCCACGGCGAGCGAGCAGTCCCCGGCGCGCAGCGCCTGGGCGGCAAGGTGCAGCGCCACCAGCGACGACGAGCACGCCGTGTCGACGGTGACAGCCGGCCCTTCCAGCCCCAGCGCGTACGCGACCCGGCCGGAGACGACGCTGCCGGCGGTGCCGACGCCGAGGTAGCCCTCGGTGCCGGGCGGCGCCTGGCGCAGGTTCGCGGCGTAGTCGTGGTGCATGACGCCGGTGAAGACGCCCGTGGCGCTGCCGCGCAGCGAGGTGGGGTCGATGCCGGCCCGCTCGAACAGTTCCCAGGACGTCTCCAGCAGCAGCCGCTGCTGCGGGTCCATGGCGAGCGCCTCGCGCGGGCTGATCGCGAACAGGGTGGCGTCGAAGTCCGCGGCGCCGGTGAGGAAGCCGCCCACCCGGGCGTACGAGGTGCCGGGGCGGTCGGGGTCGTCGGAGAACAGGTTCGCCAGGTCCCAGCCCCGGTCCGTCGGGAAGCCGCCGATCGCGTCGCCGCCGGAGGCCACCAGGTCCCAGAGCTGCTCGGGGCTGGCGACGCCACCCGGATAGCGGCAGGACATCGCGACGATGGCGATCGGCTCCCTGGCGGCGGCGGTCAGCTGCTGGTTGAGCTGACGGAGGCGGCCCGTCTCCTTGAGCGACGCGCGAAGCGCCTCGACGACCTTGTCTGCGGACGTAGACATCATGAGCTCCGTACTGGGGACAACGGTCAGGAATCGGTTCCGTCAAGCGCCAGCCTGACGAGGGCGTCGGTGTCGAGGTCGTCGAGGTCCAGGTCCTCGTCGGTGGACTCGTCACCGTCGTCGCCGTCGGTGTCGGCGAGGTTGAGCAGCAGGTCCAGCAGCCCGGCCTCACGGAGGCGGGCCAGCGGGATCGCCGCGAGCGTCTGCCGGACGGCCGCCTCCGCCGGGTCGCCGTCGTCCGCCTGCGCCGCCTCGGGCAGCAGGCCGTCGAGCAGGTTCTCGGCGAGCACGGCCGGGGTCGGGTAGTCGAAGACGAGGGTCGCGGGCAGCGACAGGCCGGTGACGCCGGTGAGTCGGTTGCGCAGCTCGACCGCCGTCAGCGAGTCGAATCCGAGCTCCTTGAACGCCCGCTGCGGCTTGACCCGGTCCGTTCCCGCGTGGCCGAGCACGGCCGAGGCGTGGGTGCGGACCAGGTCGACCAGGTGCCGGACCCGCTCGGGGCGGGGCAGGGTGAGCAGGTGCTCCCGCAGGGCGTCGGCGGCACCGCCGGGCTGCTGCTCCACGGCGTGGGCGTGCAGCGCCTCCCGGGCCTCGGCGATGTCGTCGAGCAGCGGCCGGGGGCGGGCCGAGGCGTACGCCGGGGCGAAGACCGCCCAGTCGACGTCCACCACGGTCAGCGCCGCCCTGGGCAGGCCGGCGGCGTACCGCATGGCGTGCACGGCGTCGGCCGGCGCCATGGCGGTCAGGCCGCGCCGGGCCAGCATCTGCTGGGCTTCGCCGGTGGCCATGCCGCCGTCGGCCCACGGTCCCCAGGCCACGGACGTCGCCGCCAGGCCCCGGCCGCGCCGCTGCTCGGCGAGCGCGTCCAGGAAGGCGTTGCCGGCGGCGTACGCGGACTGCCCGCCGCTGCCCCACACCCCGGCGATGGAGGAGAAGAGCACGAACGCGTCCAGCGGCCGGTCGCCGAGCAGGGCGTCCAGGTGCAGCCCGCCGGCCACCTTGCCGTCGAGCACGCCCGCGAACGCGGCCAGGTCGGTGTCGGCGATCAGCCCGGACTCGCCGGCGCCCGCCGCGTGCACCACGGCCGTCAGCGGCGCCGGATCCTCGTCGAGGCGGGCCAGCAGCGCCGCCACCTGGTCGCGCTCGGCGACGTCGCAGGCGACGACCGACGCCCGTACGCCCTGGGCGGTCAGCTCCTCGCGCAGCTCCACGGCCCCCGGGGCGTCCCCGCCGCGGCGGCTGGTCAGCACGACGTGCTCCGCCCCGTTGGCCGCCGCCCAGCGGGCCACGTGCGCGCCCAGCGCGCCCGTGCCGCCGGTGACGAGCACGGTGCCGGACGGCCGCCACCGCTGCGCCGTGTCGGGGGCGGCGGGCGCCGAGCGGACCAGGCGACGGACGAACACCCCGGAGGGGCGTACGGCAAGCTGGTCCTCGTCGCCGGCGCCGGTCACCACCCGCGCCAGCCGGTCCCAGGCCGTCGCGTCGGCCTGCTCGGGCAGATCCACCAGCCCGCCCCACAGGTCGGGGTGTTCCAGGCCCGCCACGAGCCCCAGGCCCCAGAGCCCGCTCTGGACGGCAGCGTGCACGGTGTCCCCGTCGCCGGTGCTGACCGCGCCCTGCGTCAGGCACCACAGCCGGGTCGTCGCCCCGGTGTCGTGCAGCGCCTGGAGCAGCAGCAGCGTGGCGGCCGTCCCGACCGGCACGGCCGGGTGGGCGGGGTGCGGCTGATCGCGGAGGCCGAGCAGGGAGAGCACGCCGGTGACGGGACCGTCGGCCAGCGCGTCGCCCAGCCGCCGGGCGAGGCCCGCCCGGTCGGTGCCGGCCGGGTCGACGGTGAGCCGGACCACGTCGGCGCCGACCTCGGCGAGGGCCTTGGTGACCGCCTCCGCCCGGGTGCCGTCCGCCAGGTCGTCCTGGGCCGTCACGAGCAGCCACGAGCCGGGCCGCGCCGGGCCGGCGGTGATGTCGGCGCGCTTCCATCCGACGCGGTACGACCATGCGTCCAGGACGGCCCGCTGCGTGCGCGCCCGGTGCCAGGTCGACAGGACCGGCAGGGCCGGGGTGAGGGCGTCCAGGGCGGCGCCGTCGTCGCCGAACTGGGCGGCGAGGGCGCTCAGGTCGCCGCGTTCGACGGCCTTCCAGAAGTCGGCGTCGCCGCCGTCGGTCGCCGTCTGCCGCGGCCGGTTCGCCGGCTCGGGCCAGTACCGCTCCCGCTGGAAGGCGTACGTGGGCAGGTCCACCCGCCGCGCGCCGGTCTCGGCGAACCACTGTGCCCAGGTCACCGGCATCCCGTGCACGTGCAACTCGGCCAGGGCGCGCAGCAACGCCTGCGCCTCCGGACGGTCACGGCGCTGCACAGCCACCGCCAGCACGGCCTCGTCATCAGGCAGCACGTCGGCGGTCATCGCGGTCAGGACGCTCTGCGGACCGACCTCCAGGAACGTGTCCACCCCGGCAGCCCGCACAGCGGCGATCCCATCGGCGAACCGCACCGCCTCGCGCACATGCCGCACCCAATACTCCGGCGTACGGATCTCGTCGCCGGCCAGGGCCCCGGTCACGTTCGACACGACCGGCAACAACGGCGCGGCGAACTCCAACCCGTCGAGAACGGCCCGGAAATCGGCGAGCATCGGCTCCATCAACGGACTGTGGAACGCGTGGCTCACCGCGAGCCGACGGGTACGCACCCCCCGATCCCGCCAAACCCGCTCCACCTCCTCCAACGCGTCAACGGCACCCGACACCCCCACAGCGGCAGGCCCGTTAACCGCCGCGATACCAACCCTGCCGGTCAGCCCCGCGAGAGACTCCGCCACCGCAGCCTCGTCGGCCGCCACGGCCAGCATCCCGCCACCGGTCGGCAGCGCCTGCATCAACCGGCCCCGCGCCGCCACCAACTGACACGCATCCGCCAGGGACAACACCCCGGCCACATGCGCCGCCGTCACCTCACCGATCGAATGACCAGCCACCACATCGGGCACGATCCCGAACGACTCCACCAGGCGGAACAACGCCACCTCGACCGCGAACAACCCCGCCTGCGTGAACACCGTCTGATCCAGCAACTCCGCCTCGGCGGACCCCGACGACGCGAACAGCACCTCCCGCAACGGACGCGGCAACAACGGATCCAGGTGCCCACACACCTCGTCCAACGCGACGGCGAACACCGGGAACAGGGCCGACAACTCCCGACCCATCCCCGCACGCTGCGCACCCTGACCCGAGAACAACAGCGCCAACTGGCCGCGCGCGGCGGCAGAACCGGTCACGACGGCCCCGGACGGCTCGCCGGCCGCCACTGCCGCGAGACCGGCCAGCAGCTCGTCCCGGCTCGCCCCGGACACCACTGCCCGGTGCTCCAACGCCGACCGCGACGCCACCGACGACCAGGCCACATCCACGCCGCGTGGGGCCTCGTCGACGGCGAGCCACCGCGCCCACCGGCCCGCCTGGCCGGCGAGTGCCGCGGCGTCGCGGGCCGACAGCAGCACCGGCACCACCGGCACCTCGCGGACGACGACCTCCCCCTCAACCACCTCGGCGGGCGGCTGCTCGATGATCACGTGCGCGTTCGTGCCGGAAATCCCGAACGACGACACCCCCGCCCGACGCGGCCGACCCACCCGCGGCCACGGCACCGCCTCGGTCGCCAGAGCGACCGCCCCGGCCGTCCAATCGACGTGCGGGGACGCCTCGTCCACATGCAGCGTCGCCGGGACGACGCCGTGCCGCATCGCCAACACCATCTTGATCACACCAGCCACACCCGCAGCCGCCTGCGCATGCCCGATGTTCGACTTCACCGACCCGAGCAGCAGCGGCCGATCCTGCGGACGCTCCTGCCCGTACGTGGCCAGCAGAGCCTGCGCCTCGATCGGGTCACCCAGCGTCGTGCCCGTGCCGTGCGCCTCCACCACATCCACCTCGGCGGTGGTGAGCCGCGCGTTCGCCAGGGCCTGCCGGATCACCCGCTGCTGCGACGGACCGTTCGGCGCCGTCAAGCCGTTCGACGCACCGTCCTGGTTCACGGCGCTGCCCCGCACCACCGCCAGGATCCGCCGGCCCTCCCGCTGCGCGTCGGAGAGCCGTTGCACCAGCAGCACACCCACACCCTCGGACCAGCCCGTACCGTCCGCCGACGCCGCGAACGACCTACACCGGCCGTCGGCCGACAGACCACGCTGCCGCGAGAACTCCACGAACGTGCCGGGCGTCGCCATCACCGTCACACCACCGGCCAACGCCAAATCACACTCACCCGACCGCAACGCCTGCACCGCGAGGTGCAACGCCACCAGCGACGACGAGCACGCCGTGTCGACAGTGACCGCCGGGCCTTCGAGGCCGAACGTGTACGCGACCCGGCCGGACAGCACGCTGCCCGAGTTGCCGGTGCCGATGTAGCCCTCGACCTCGGGCGTCTCCATCAGGCGCGTCGAGTAGTCGTGGTAGATGACGCCCGCGAAGACACCGGTCCGGCTGCCCCGCAGGCCCGACGGGTCCAGGCCCGCCGACTCGAACGTCTCCCACGACGCCTCCAGCAGCAGCCGGTGCTGCGGGTCCATGGCGAGGGCCTCACGCGGCGAGACACCGAAGAAGCCGGGGTCGAACTCCGCCGCGCCGTACAGGAAGCCGCCGTGGCGGGTGTACGAGGTGCCGGCGTGGTCGGGGTCCGGGTCGTACAGCGACTCCAGGTCCCAGCCCCGGTCGGCCGGGAACTCCCCGATGCCCTCCCCACCGGTGCTGACCAGCTTCCACAGCTCGTCGGGAGACTCCACCCCGCCGGGGTAGCGGCAGGCCATGCCGACGATCGCGATCGCCTCGTCGGCGTCGCCGGTCGCCGCCTCGTCGGTCGTGACGGTGCCGGGCCGGGTGCCGGCGAGTTCCGCGTACACGTGGGCCGCCAGGACCTGCGGGGACGGGTGGTCGAACACCAGGGTCGAGGTGAGGCGCAGGCCGGTCGCGCCGTTCACCCGGTTACGCAGCTCGACGGCGGTCAGCGAGTCGAAGCCCAGGTCCTTGAACGCCCGGTCGGCCGGCACCGCCTCGGCGCCGCCGTGCCCGAGGACCTGCGCGACCAGGCCCCGGATCAGCTGGTCGACCTGCGCGAGGCCGTCCTCTGCGCTGAGGCCGGTGAGGCGGTCGGCCCAGCCGCCGGGGGCGCCCTGGCCGGCGCGGCGGCGGGTCGTCGCCACGTCGACCAGGTTGCGCAGCATCGGCGGTACGACCGCGCCGGCTGCTGCCGCCCGCAGCGCGGGTACGTCGATCGCGGCCGGCACCAGCGCCGCCCGCTGTGCCCCCACGGCGGCGTCGAAGAGTTCCAGGCCGGTGCGGGCGTTCATCGGTCGGATTCCGGCGCGTGCCGTACGGGCCCGGTCGTTGCCGCCGATCGACGCGGCCATGCCGGCGGTGTCCCACATGCCCCAGGCGAGGCTGACCGCCGGCAACCCGAGCTGCCGCCGCCACACCGCCAACCCGTCCAGGAACGCGTTGCCCGCCGCGTACGCCGACTGACCCGGCGAACCCAGCACACCCGCCACCGACGAGAACACCACGAACAAGTCGAGACCCAGCGACGCCGTCGCCTCGTGCAACAACCAACCCGCCGACACCTTCGGCGCCAACACCCTTGCCAGACGCTCCTCGGTGACCCGCTCGATCACCCCGTCATCCAGGACACCGGCGGTGTGCACCACACCCGCCAGCCGACCCCCGGCAACGACCTCGGCCACCAGCGCGCCGACCTGGTCCCGGTCGGTCACGTCACAGGCGGCAATCCGCACCGACGCGCCCAGCGCCGACAACCGCTCCGACAACTCACCCGCACCCGCAGCCGCCGG